>JAFVQT010000009.1 GCA_017504655.1 Clostridia bacterium
AGAAGCCTTAAAGGGAGCGCAATTCAAAGTTAAACTTTCAAACGGATTCCAAATTACAGCCTACATTTCAGGAAAACTAAAACAGAATTACATCAAGATAATTCCGGGTGATTCCGTAAAGATAGAAATGAGCCCTTATGATTTGACTAAAGGTCGAATCGTCTGGCGTAGCAAAAACTGACAATTTTGTTAATTTACTTAAAATCGGAGGATTAAAAAATGAAAGTAAGACCATCAGTGAAACCTATGTGCGACAAGTGCAGAGTTATTAAGAGAGAAGGTAAGGTTATGGTTATTTGCTCTAAGAACAAAAGCCATAAGCAAAAGCAAGGTTAATTACTTTTAACTAACCGAGAACCTTTATCTCGGTATATCGGGAAACCGAAAAACAAAAAATTTTAAATTATTAAAAATTCGGAGGATATACAAAATGGCTCGTATTGCCGGTGTAGATTTACCAAGAGAAAAGCGTGTAGAAATCGGTATCACTTATATTTACGGTATCGGTAGACCTACAGCAAC
The DNA here is from genome assembly GCA_017504655.1 of Clostridia bacterium. GTDB lineage: Bacteria > Bacillota > Clostridia > Christensenellales > Borkfalkiaceae > UBA10281. The sequence continues at coordinate 523 of JAFVQT010000009.1, forward strand.
CAAAATATTAAACGCTACCGGAGTTAATCCTGACACCAGAGTTAAGGATTTAACCGAGGATGACGTTGCAAAGCTTAGAGATTATATTGAAAACAACCTCAAGGTAGAAGGTGAGCTTAAGACTGAAGTTAGCCTTAGCATCAAGAGACTTATGGAAATCGGATGCTACAGAGGTTTAAGACACAGAAAGGGTCTTCCTGTAAGAGGTCAAAGCAGTAAGAGAAACGCAAGAACCAGAAAGGGTCCACGCCGTACTGTTGCTAAGAAGAAGACCGCAGGTAAATAAGAGAAGGAGGATAATAGACAATGGCTGTTAAAAAAGTTGTTAAAAAACGTAAAGAGTTTAAAAATGTTGACAAAGGTCAAGTTCATATCAAGTCCTCTTTCAACAATACTATCATAACTATTACCGATGCAAACGGTAACACTATTACTCAATGTAGTTCAGGCGCACTCGGCTACAGAGGTTCAAGAAAGAGCACTCCTTTCGCAGCACAACAAGCAAGCGAAACTGCAGCAAAGGTTGCAATGGAGCACGGTCTTCGTTCTGTAGAAGTTTTCGTTAAGGGCCCCGGTCAGGGAAGAGAATCTGCAATCAGAGCACTTGGCAACGTAGGTTTAGAAGTTACTATGATTTCTGACGTATCGCCAATTCCTCACAACGGTTGCCGTCCCCCCAAGCGCCGTAGAGTATAATAGGAGGTAAAGATAGTAATGGCTAAATATACAGACGCAAAGTGCCGCTTATGTAGACGTGAAGGCGGTAAGTTATTCCTTAAGGGTGACAAGTGCTACAAGACCTCTTGTCCCTTTGAAAAGAGACCTGTAGCTCCAGGACAACACGGAGCTGACAGAAAGAAGGTTTCCGAATACGGAAAGCAACTTCGTGAAAAACAAAAGACTAAGAGAATTTACGGCGTACTTGAAGGTCAATTCAGAGCTTATTATGAAAAGGCCGACAGAATGAAGGGTATTACCGGTGAAAACATGCTTTCTCTTTTAGAGAGAAGACTTGATAACGTAGTTTACAGAATGGGCGTTGCAGTATCCAGATCTCAAGCTCGTCAGCTTGTAACTCACGCACACTTCACCGTAAACGGCAGATCTGTTGATATCGCTTCTTATCAGGTAAAGGTTGGCGACGTAATCGCTGTAAAGGAGAGTAAAAAGTCTACTCCTTACTTTGAGGCTTTAAAGGGTACTGCTAAGAGTGGAAAGATGCCTAAGTGGGTTGATTTCGACACTGAAAAGCTCGAAGGAAAGATTCTTGCACTTCCGACAAGAGAGGATATTGATTCGCAGATAACCGAACAGATGATCGTCGAGTTGTATTCTAAGTAATATATACCAAAATAAATAATCAGGAGGTATATTTTTCTATGATGGAAATTGAAACGCCTAAGATCGAGGTTGAAGAAAGCGAAGACAGAAGCTATGCGAAGGTAGTTGTTGAGCCCCTTGAAAAGGAATTTGGCTTAACGCTTGGCAACGCGCTCAGAAGAACGTTATTATCGTCTCTTCCGGGTGCTGCTGCACAAGGCATCAAGTTCGCAAGCGGAGTTAAGCATGAGTTTTCTACCATCCCCGGTGTTAAAGAAGACGTTACAGAAATTATATTGAACATAAAGGGCATTGCCTTTAAAACTACTACTACCGATACCGATTTCAAAAAGGTTGTAAGACTTTGCAAGACCGGTCCTGCAGTAGTACTTGCAGGCGATATCGCTCCCGATATGGAGGTAGAAGTTCTTAATAAAGACGCTTATATCTGTACCATCGATAAGGGTGGCGTGCTCGATATGGAAATATTTATAGGAAGAGACAGAGGATACAAGGGCGCTGAGCATAATAAGACTGACGAAATCGATTATATCGCAATTGACTCTAACTATTCCCCAGTTAAAAAGGTAAGCTTTAACGTAGAGAATACCCGTGTTGGTCAAAATACCGACTATGATAAGCTCACGTTAGAGGTTTGGACAAACGGAGCTTTCTCCGGAAAGGAGATAATAAGCCTTGCAGCTAAGATTTTGTGTGAGCACATTGAGCTCTTCAAGCTTAGCGACATCATGCCGGGTGGACGTATTGTAGTTCCGCCAAAGCAGGACGTTACGGGTAAGATAAGAGAAATGAGCATCGAGGATATGGATCTTTCAGTTCGTTCTTACAACTGCTTAAAGAGAGCAAATATCCACACTGTTGACGATTTAACCAAAAAGACCGAAGACGATATGCTTAAGGTAAGAAACTTAGGTAAAAAGTCGCTTGACGAGGTAATTTACAAATTGAGTACCTACGGTCTGTCATTAAGAGAAAAGGAGGACTAAAAAAATGCCGGGAAAATTAGGTATGACCACCACCCAGAGAATGGCGGTTTTAAGAAATCAAGCTTCTAATCTTTTATGGTATGGCAGGATTGAAACTACTTTCGGAATAGCCAAATAACTCAGACAGTACGTAGAGAAGATTATCACTCTTGCTGTTAATACTTACGAAGACGTTGTTGAAACAAGTGTTACCACTAAGGATAAAAAAGGTAAAGAAGTAACTAGCAAAATTTATAAAGACGGAGCTAAAAAGCTTGCTGCAAGAAGAAAGATTATTAGCCTTACCTACGATCTTCAAGAGAAGAGAGGTAAAGAGACTATGTCTGAGTTCAAAGCAAGAACAGAGGGTGTTCAACATCCACTTATCGAGAAGATTTTCGATGAAATCGCTCCTAAGTACGCTCAAAGAGCAGAAGAGCTTGGTCAAAGAGGTGGATACACCAGAATTTACAAGCTTGGCGAAAGACGTGGCGACGCAGCTCCTGTTGCAATCATTGAATTAGTTTAATTCTATAAAACAATTATGGCGTGATACTTGGTATCACGCCTTTTGTTTTGGTTCTAACGCAAAAAAAAGTAAACAAAAGCAAAGTAAAGTATGCACAAAAAAGAGAACGGTTTTAAAATAAAGAATTTGATGCGTTATAGCATAAAATAATTATTATAATGCTCTTTTCAAAAAATATTGACATGTTATATAATCCGTGTTATACTAAAGAAAAAAACGGAGGTAATTTATGAAAAAATTTAATTTAATTCTTTTAACTGGTGTTATGCTAACAGTGTTTACTCTGCCTATTTTTACAGTGAAAGCAGCGAGTAGTCAAGAAGAATCAGATTCTGCTGTTTGCGAAGTCGAGGAAACTGCTAACGAAAACGATTCGAACGTTGTATATAGTAGTGGAGGAGGTTCGTATTCTATCATGGAATTGGAAGTTGTAGATGGAGAACCAAAATTGCCTTACAGTATTGATTATAGTGGCAAACCGGAGCTGCTAACACTTTTAAAACGAGGTGATATTATATATGAGCCTGTTGCTGGGAGTGCTGTTTTCTTTACATATGGTCATATTTCCGTAGTTGTAGATATAGTCTATGATGAAGAATATGATCAAGAATACGTTTTATTAATTGAAGCGATAAAGGAGCCTGGTGTTATGTATGGTATAATGACGCCTGAAAGGTTTGATGCTCTTAATAGTGAAGTAAAAAGGCTAAAAAACGTTAGTGAGAGTGTTATTGACGATGCGACAGAATGGATGATAGGTCAGTGGGGTAAGGAGTATCCTAGTGGTATACCTATGGAAAAAAATGCAGACCCTAATAGCTCGGACTGGTATTGTTCTGAGCTGGTGTGGGCTGCATATTATCATCAGGAGATATATTTAGATCCAGATGAAAACAACTCTAGTGGTAACCCAATTTATCCTAGTGGATTAGCCTCATACGAAGGTCTTGTAGACATAATGGTAGACGGATATTCCACTTCTCTAACGCAAAGAGGGGGTAGTGGGCATGAAATTTCTTGTAGGAATTCAGTTTACCTTGAAAGCCACGATTATATAAACTTAAATTCTTGCTATAGAAAATGCGATTACTGTAATTACATAGAACAATATAGTGGTCACGTATACGGAAGCGATTATAGTCATTATAATGAAAACATGCATTATTCACATTGTGGTTGTGGAGAAAAAATTACGGAGCTTCACGACTTTATAGAAAGTAATGGATTTTTGGTTTGTACAGAATGTGGATTTTCAAAAGTTATTCCTCACGAGCACGTTTTTGTTTACACTCCGGTTAAAGATGGAAGAACTCACGTAAAAAGTTGTTCTTGTGGGGTAGAAGAGGTAGAGCGGTGCTTTGGTACTGCGATGGTGGGTGAAATTGCTCGTTGTAATAAATGTGGGTGGTTACTACCTATTTTGCCAGGACCCGGAATTCTTAGTGATGATGAAGAGAGTGACACTTTGGGGTACGTTTACGTTGATCCAACCCTATTAAATTATGACGTATTAAAAGCTTCATAATAGGAGGTAATTTATGAAAGGTAATATTAAAAACAAAGAACGCAATATATATAAAATATTATTTTGGATATTTACCCCATTGCTATTTTTTTACGTGTTGCATACGTATATGTATAGTCTCATTAATCCTTTTTACAAGGGACAAATGGCTTACATGCAAGCATGGTTTCTAATAGGCGCTATATTTGTTGCTATTCCCACTGCAATCGTTTTGTATGCAGAAGCAAAAAAAGGCACACTTATAGGCTTTTCACAATCTAAAATAGATAAAAAGCCCTTTTTAAGGATAACTTTATATTCTTTTCTAATGGCATTAGTCTGTACCTTTTTTCTAGATTATCTTATGATTTTTTATTCTATGACGTCTGAATTGTTAGGGATATGGAAATGGTGGCAGTGTGTTTTTGCTCCTTTATTCTTGACAATTTTTCTCAACGTGAAACACTGGGCTCCTATTTTTATCGTATCCTTTGCACTTACTTTTATAAACTTAACAGTCGCTTTGTTTATAGTAAAGAGAAATAGAAAAGCACAAGGTGACAACACTGAAGATGGTAAAGATAAAAAACGCAATATATACAAAACGCTATTTAAAATATTTATGCCGTTGTTGTTCGTGTACGTATTACATACTTATGCAAGCAATGCAATGGTTTACTTTTTTAAAAATAAAGATGCCTTTAAGCTAGTATGGCTTTTAATAGGTCTTGCACTTATCGTTATCCCTACTACAATTCTTCTATATTCAAATGCGAAAAAGGGCGAGGTTATAGGTTTTTCTCAAACCGGAGCTAAACAAAAGCCATATTTAAGGATAGCTTTATTTTCACTCATTATAGGTGTTGTGTCAACTCTTTTCCTTTTTTACGTTTGGGGTTGCTATGAAATAATGAGGATTTTCGATTGGTATTGGTCTTTGCCGCCGGCTTTAAATTGGACCACTTCTTTGTCTTGGAATCCATGGCTTCCCGTTTTTGGCATAGCGTTTATATTTGTCTTTGCAAACTTAAGCCTTGCCTGGCTCGTAGCTAAGAAAACAAGAGAACAAAGCTTAGAAGAGGCGATAGTTAGCGAAGAGCAGATTGTAAACTCTTAAAATAAACAAAAAGTATTTCTCTTAAAATAATAATCAAGCTAAAAGAAAAAATAAGGCAGTAAATTTTGAGATTTCAAAATCTACTGCCTAAAATTTTGTCAAAAAATGCAAAAAGTGGCGATAATCGACTTATAGGGGCACTTTTTTATTTTTTTAATTGTAGATGACGTTAAATTTGGCAAAAATTTAGTAAAAATTTATATAAAAACACACCTAGAAGTTGGTTTTTAAAACAAAAAAATACTAAGAAAAAACGACTAAATTTTTTGCTTTCCCTTTAGGGAAAGAAAATTTACGTAAAAATCAAAAATTTTACTAAAATTCATTGAAATATTTCATTTAATGTGTTATTATATTAGTATATAATAAAAGAGGGGCAACCTGTGTTGCCTTATAAAATTTTCAAGGAGTATGGCTATGTCAAAGAGCATCAGCAAGAAAATTTTAATATTTTTGTTTGTAGCTGTTGCATCCCTTTGCTCGCTTATTCCATGCATTACTTGGCAAAAAGCCGAGGCGGCAAGGGTTAGGTACGAGCAAAGTGATCAGGCGGTAAACGCCTCGACTGATATCGAAAGCCGTATAACCGAGCTAACAGAAGGAATCAACTTTTATAAGGGTGCGATTCCGGAGGACGTGCTTGTAGTTGACCCAAACGATGCTGCTTTAAAGGAAATGAGGGCTCTGGCAAGAGATAGGTTTTCTTACGGTGGCGCGGACGACTATGAATACGTAAGCGGTTCGCTATACGGAGACTACGGTTTAAACGGTCTTCTCGGTATATACGAGGTTGCCTATGAATTCTACGCTGACTATATTTTCGTTAACCCACTTGAGCAAGAGGCGATTACGGAAATTGGTAAAGAAAACGGTTTAGCACCGAGCGTTGACAAAATTCTTATTGAAAAGGCAACCGAATACATAAAGAGTTGTACAGCAGCTAAGTTTGCAAACGATTCAAGTGAAGGGTCGGGAAGTCTTCCCTACCAAAAGTCAAGAGCAGACGCATGGCTTCAGGCGTTTATCGAAGATTCAAGTAACGGTCTTGCATACGTACTTAGCGTAGAAACCGATATAGAAATTTTCCGCTCACAGCTTTTGACAAGACTTGATTATCTGCGCGTGTACTATTTCAGCGATAAATACGTTTCATCGTATGTAAACGCAGAAATATATCAAAGCCAAACCGACGTATCTGAAGAAAAGCTCAACGAAGTAAAGGCGGAGATTGCAGACATATTCAATACCGAAGCAGATATCGCAAGAGCAAAGCGCCTGATGCAAGAAAAGGTAGACGGATACGAAGCTCTTTTTGCAGGTCTTGACACAGCTTTGACAAGAGCGTACAACGAGGTTTACGCAAATGCAGGCGTAAGCAGTGAGTCTACAGTATCTACGATGCAGCTTATTGAAAAGTGTGAGGATGCATTCAAGCTTTTTGAATCTCTCGGTACTGTAAACGGTTACGTCAAGGGTACGGACGGTGAGTTCCACGAAGAAGTAATAGACTTAAAAACCGGTAACCCCGTTGGACAGCATAACGATAGCTTAGGTGATTTCAAGGTTGCTTTAAACCTCATGAATGAGTACAGAGCACTTGTAAAGAGGGCAATAAGCGAGGCTGAATATCTTTTAGAGCTTGATTACGGTGTATCTGCAGAGGGCACGACGAGTACGTACGTAAACCATGCAAAGGGTCTTGCAGACTGTCTTACCGGATATTACGGCAAGCTTACTCCGGCAGGAGAAACGGCGCCTACCCATTCTACAGGCTACAGCGCAAACCAATACACGTACACCAACTCGCTCGGTCAAACGGCAAGCGTTGTTTACGGCAGTGATATAGTACAGGCGTTTAAAGACAGTCCGTTCTGTGACGGCGCGTTAGTAGTAGTTTTAAACGGGGAAAAGAAGGTAAGTACACTTTTAGAGCCGTTTAAAAGAAAGAGTACGGTAGTAGACGACAAGTCAAGCGCCGATTACGTAGTTTATCTCACTTGCATAGACGAGAAGGGTAACGAGGTTAACATATTCAACTCGGATGCAACGCTCGTTGCAAGAGAGGGAGCATCTCCTTCGGTTGAGAGAAACCTTTACCTTATTTTAAAGGGCGATAGGTTAGATGAGGCTACGAAGGGCTTATCTAAAGAAACGGCAGAACACCTTAAGGGTAGAGTATTAAAATACTATTTCACCTTTACTATTTCATCATCGGTAATAAAAGACGGTAAGTTAAGCGTTTTAGAGTTTGATCAACCGTTGACTGTTAAAATAACGATAAAATTCAACAAAGCTGAAGACTTTGAGGCAATAAAAGAAAAGACCTGTGCTTTAAACTATTGCCACACCAACGTAAACACTGTTTACAGTGATATTGAATGGGGAGATTCCACAATGACATTTAAAGTATCTAATTTTGTAAACCAAGCGCAAATCGCAATGGCAGCGGAAGGCGAAGCTCCTTTCGATTGGGCTAAATACGTAGTATTGGGCTTATTGGGCTTAGTAGTATTATTATACCTTATCTGGCTCATCGTTGCTATTGTAAGAAACTGGAAATACAGAGTTATCTTCAACGCAAACGGCGGTAAGTATAACACTTGTATCAAGGTTAAGCTTCACGAAAAGTTTAACCATCCAAATCCGCCGTACAGAAAGGGCTACAAGTTCCTTGGCTGGTATGCAGACGCTAAGTGTACCGTAAGATTTGCTGCATCTGAGCTTACCAAGAGAGGCAAGGTTAAGGTTTACGCAAAGTGGATGTCTGACGAGGAATACGAAAAGCTTAACGAAAGATACATCGGCGCAGCAGCCGTTACCACCGGTCTTGGCACGGTATGGATGGATCCTTCTGCAAATGCAAGAAGAGATGCTCAAATAGAAAAAATTGAGGCTGAAAAGCTCAGCTATGAGGCTAAGAAGGCTGAAGAAGAGAGAAAGAAGGAAGAAGTAAAGCTTCAGGCTATTCGTGAAATTGACGAGGCTAAGAAAAACGACGAGGCAAGATTAAAGGCAGAGCAGGAGGCTGAAGAGGCAAAGGCTAACCTTGAAAAGAATCAGTCTGAGTTAGAAGACCTTATCAAGAAGGAAAGAGCGGACGAAAGAACTAAGTGCATAGAAGAGCTGAGTGCGGTCAGTGTTGAAAACGACGTTGATTACGAGGCTGCAATCGCTAAAGCTAAGGCTGAAACTGAAGAAAAGCTCAGAAAAGAATTTGACGAAGAGTCTAAGTTAAGAGCCGAAGAGCAAGCAAGAATAAACGAAGAGCTTTTAAATAAGATTAAGGCTTTGGAGGAAGCAAGCGCAAAGGCAGCTGAAGAAGAAGCTAAGCGTCTTGCAGCAGAGGAAGAAGCTAAACGCCTTGCAGCAGAGGAAGAGGCTAAACGCCTTGCAGCTGAGGAAGAGGCTAAACGCCTTGCGGCTGAGGAAGAGGCTAAACGCCTTGCAGCTGAGGAAGAGGCTAAACGCCTTGCGGCTGAAGAAGAGGCTAAGCGCCTTGCTGCTATTGCAAACCTCTCCGCAGTAGAAGAGATAGTTGAAGAGCCTGAGGTTGTATTTGATACCGAGCGCGTATTTGACGAGTTAAAGGCAGAAATTTACAGCTATGCTGATGCAGACGACCTTGGATACGGTCTTGAGGCAAGCATTCCTGCATGTGCAATGAAGGTTGTAGACAAGACTATTGAGCTTGAGGTAAATCTTGACCTTGACGATTGCGCAAAGAAGGGTTACAAGGTTGTAAAGGGCGATAAGCTTCCTGTTAAGTTTGTTCTTTCGAGCGACGACGATATCGATGAGGCTGAAGAGCTTGTAGAAGAAACTATGCTTGTAAACGGTCTTAAGAAGGCGAGAAAGGCAGTTCTTACCGCATCTACTCCGGAAACTCGCGCAAACGGCTTTGAGCACGGTTTATCTAAGGATAAGCTTGCAGATACGCCTGAAGAGTTCTATAAGTTACTCAGAGTATACGCTAAGTCATTCGTTCTTGCAGACGATAGCGACGTTGAAGATAAGCTCCTTATCAAGATGTTCTTAAGAAGAGGAAGAGTATACTTATATCTCAACCACAGTGCAGAGGGTCTTAAGGATTGCGATGCAGAAATGTCTGCTTTAGGCTTAAAGACGTTTATGACCGTTAAGAGTGCAGACGACTGCAAGGATGCTATTAAGCTCATTTCGGCAATGATGAAGGAAAATGGACTTATCCGTTATCCAAGCGAAATGAAGATAGCAGAAGAGGATTGCTCAAAGGGCTTTACATACACCCTTTCAAAATAATGAAATAGCGGGAAAAGCCCGTATCCTCGAATTTCGGGGTACGGGTTTCCTTTCGCTTTATATGAGGTTTTATATTTATGAGTGAAAAAGTAATTTTAACTGAAGAAGGTTATCAACAGCTTGAGAAAAGGCTTGAAGAGCTCAAGTTTGTCAAGCGTCCCGAAATTACCGAGAGAATTAAAATAGCAAGAGATTTTGGTGACCTTTCAGAAAATGCAGAATATGATGCAGCTAAAAACGAGCAAGCAAGAATAGAAGGTGAAATAGTAGAAATCGAAGCAAAGCTTAAGATTGCCGAAATTATCAAAAGCAGTGGTGCAAAGGACGTTGTTTCCGTTGGTAAAAAGGTAAAGGTTTTAGACGTTGATTTTGATGAAACCTGCGTTTACGAGCTTGTTGGTACTACTGAGGCTGATATTTCTAAAAACAAAATATCCAACGAATCGCCCCTCGGAAAAGCCCTTATCGGTGGAAAAGCAGGCGATACCGTAACCGTAAAAGCTCCACAGGGCGATTATGAGGTTAAAATCGTCTCTATAGAAGACTAATAAAAGGGCGCAAGCCCTTTTTTGTCTATTATTACGGGCTGTATCTTGTTGGCAAAACAAAAGATTTTGGGCTTATTTTGCTCGCAATTTACACCCAAGAGTGTTAATTTTTGCTAACGAAAGGCAAGCCAAGGCTTTTATCAGATTTTGTATTGGCTAATATACCGTTAGCAATTTAAATAAAGGTAAAATTAATGGATATAAAAATAACAGGCAAAAGGTTTAAAAATCTTCTGAGCTACGAGTGGGTCAAAATGATTGCCTTAATCGTTGCGGGTGTAGTCGTGTGGTCGCTTTTGTTTACGACGCTTGGCACGAGAATTACCGTTGGCGAAAATTTCACCTTTTTTCACTTACGAGGGTGTGTATACCGTAGGCTCTGAGAGTAAAAATGATATGCTTTTAAACGAAGCTAAAAATAAAGGGTATTTTTCTTACGATGTTTTAGAGGCTAATTCCTCTTCTATCGTTTCGGGTGGGCAGTACACCGCAACCTATATGCTCTCTTTAAAGATGACGACGCAAGAGGGCGACGTTATGATAATAAGCGACGGCAGGGCTGTTACCGAAAAGGAAGGGGGCGAGAGTGTTTCCGATTTGGGCACGGTTATCAATTCGGGTTATCTTTGCGATATTCAGACGTTGCTGACAAAGGCAATGGATTATTGCGTTTATGACCATCTTTTTATTACTGAAAACGAGGATGGCACGTATACTGTCAACGAAGATGTAATAAGAAATTATTTTTTGGAAGTAAGAGTAAAGAGCGCGAAAAACTACAAGAAAACCTATAGAACCGCAGAGCAAAAGGAAAATGGCGCAAAGCTTGAAATAAGCCGTATAAAAAAGCTATACGAGAACTACCTTTACGTTAGCAAGGCTATAGCAAAGGCAAAGAGTAATGACAGCGATTTTCTTTGGTACGGCGAAATTTACACTTACGACTCAAAGGGCAACGTAATCAAGGAAAAAACCGAGGTCAGACCCTTTGGTATTGACCTTTACAAATTAAATACGCCGTTTATTGAGTCGGGAATTCCCGATATAGCAAACACCTGGTATACTTATGCAGACGGAAAAACGACTGCAGAGGGCTTGGTTGCCTGTGTTTTTGATTTTACTTCATATCAACCTGATTTGCAGTATGAAACGCTTGGATTTTTAAGGTATTTAATAGAAACTTACAGTGGGTATTAATATGTCTGATAAAGGGTATTTTATAACTTTAGAAGGGTGCGAGGGCTCTGGTAAGTCCACACAGCTTAAAAAGCTTGAGGCGTTTTTAAAAGAGAGCGGAAGAGATTTTATCTTTACGAGAGAGCCGGGTGGTACACCCATTGCCGAGCAAATCAGGGGTATAATTTTAGACGGCAAGAACGTTGAAATGGCTGACGAAACGGAGGCGTTATTATATTCGGCTGCCAGGGTGCAACACGTAAAAGAAAAGATATTACCCGCAAAAAACAGCGGTAAAATCGTAGTTTGCGACAGATATATAGATTCGTCCTTTGCCTATCAGGCATACGCAAGAGGGCTTGGCATGGATTTTGTGAAGGGTGTAAACATATACGCGGTGCAAAACTGCATGCCCGACCTTACCGTGCTGTTGGATATTTCACCCGAGGATGCTTTTATAAGAAAGGGCGGTGCTGATAAAGACGACAGGTTAGAGCAAAGCGGGCTTGAATTTCATAAAAAGGTCTATGCAGGCTATAAACAGCTTGCAAGGGACAACCCTCATAGAATTGCCGTAGTCGACGCAAAAAAAGGCGCAGACGAGGTTTTTGAGGATATATTGCAAATACTTAAAGAGAGGCAGATAATAGGTTAAGATGTACGTAGAGGAGTTAATCAAATCCACAAATGCATACAAGATAATTTCAGGCGAAAAAAAGAGGAATTCTCTTAGCCACGCCTATCTTATCGTGTGTCCGGATGCAGATTATCTCAGGGAGTATTTAAAGGTGTTTGCACGTCTTATAGCGTGTGACGGTGACGGATGCTCAAGGTGCAGAGTTTGCAAGCTTATAAACGAAGAAGGCTATGCAGACTGTACGTTTTATCCTAAAGAAGGAAGCAAAATTCTTACTGCAGACGTAGACGATTTGCTTTCTCAAACGTATATAAAGCCCATTGAAAATAAAACGAGGCTGTTCGTTCTTTCAAACGTAGAGAATATGAACGCTTCGGCTCAAAATAAGATTTTAAAAACCTTAGAAGAGCCACCTGCAAACGTTTGCATATTAATGGGCGCAACGATGGACTACACGCTTTTGCCTACCGTAAAGTCAAGGGTAAAGCGCATAGACGTCCCGCCGTTTGGCGATAAAATACTCAAAAACACGCTTATAGGCGAGTTTTCTGATATTAAAAGGTTAGATAAGGCAATATCCTCAGGGGGTGGAAGGCTTTCTGAGATAGTGCGGATTTATAATGATAGCGGTGTAGAAAAAACAACGTCCCTTTGCAGGGCGGTGCTTAGCGAAATGCGTTCGTCTAAGGATGCAGTCAAGTTTTCGTCTAAGATAGATAAGGACAATCTCACCCAATTTATTGCCGAAATGAAGGCTGAGGTAATGCGAATTATCAAGCTGAAGCTTGCAGGGCTTTTAAATGACCCGGTTTTAGACGCATATTCAATAGGCGCGTTGCTTGCAATAGAGGATTTACTGTCTGCTAAGGAAAGGGCGGTAAGCTTTAGCTCAAACGTTCAGATGACCGTTGACACTATTTTGTTCGGCATATTAGAGGAGAAGCATAAATGGCTAAAATTGTAGGAATAAAATTCAAGCACACCGGCAAGGTCTATTATTTTGACCCTGCAGATGTGTTTTATAAAAAGGATTCTGGCGTAATAGTGGAAACTGCCAGAGGCGTAGAATTCGGTAAGGTCGTTATCGAGCCAAAGGAGGTTCCCGATTCGGAAATAGTTCAGCCGTTAAAGCCGATAACAAGAAGAGCGACAAAGGAAGACGAGGCTAAGGTTCAGCGAAACGAGAGTAAAGTGCCTTCTGCGCTTAGGATTGCAACCGAAAAGATTGAGGCGAGAGGGCTTAAAATGAAGCTTATCGATGCGGAGTTTACCTTTGATAACAGCAAGGTAATTTTCTACTTTACAGCTGCCGGAAGAATAGATTTCAGAGAGCTTGTAAGAGATTTGGCATCTGCTTTTCATATAAGAATTGAGCTTCGTCAGGTCGGAATAAGGGATGAAACGAGAATATTGGGAGGAATTGCTCCTTGCGGAAGAGTTTGCTGTTGCGCAAGCTGTATGCCCGATTTTAGAAAGGTAACCATAAAAATGGCAAAGACTCAAGGCTTATCCTTAAATCCAACAAAAATAAGTGGTCTTTGCGGAAGGCTTATGTGCTGTCTTGAATATGAAAACGCGCACTATAGCGAAACCTTCAAGCTTATGCCAAAGCTTGGCAGTGAGGTTATAACTCCCGAAGGCAAGGCAACGGTAATTTCCAACAATATGCTAAAGCTTTTGGTAAAGGTCAAAATAGAAAGTGGCGACGGCTCACTTACTTATAAGGACTTTAAGCTGAGCGAAATCAAGGTTAAAAAGGCAAATAAAATAGAAGACGTAGAAACAAGCTCTGACGACGAAAAAGCCCTTGCAGACTTAGAGGACTAAACGCAGGGCTAACGCGCTGTATATTAAATAAATTAAAAAAAGATTGAAAATTTATATACAAATTAAAAAATTTGTGATATAATTATAAAAAAGGGAATTTAAACAGCTTTAAATTCTTAAAAACGGAGGTAAAAACAATGGCATACAAAATTACTGACGCTTGCATCAACTGTGGAGCATGCGCTGAAGCTTGCCCCGTAGCAGCTATTTCTGCAGGAGCAGATACTTACGTTATCGACGCTGAAGCTTGCATCGGATGTGGCGCTTGTGCTGCAACTTGCCCTGTAGGCGCACCTGTAGAAGACTAATCTACAAGTTGTTAAACAATTAAAACGTGGCGTAGCATTCTGATTTTGCTACGCCACAATTTTTAATGAGATAATTGCAGGTTAATACCTAATTTATAAAATGATTTTAAAAGAAAACGAAACTTTAGAGGACCTTTTAATAGACGGTCTTAAAATAATTCAGAATATAAATCTCTACCGATTTTCAAGCGATGCAGTGCTTTTATCTAAGTTTGCAAGCTATAAAAAGGGGGATACGGTAGCCGATTTTTGCGCAGGGAGCGGAATAGTCGGTATGCATTTTTACGCCTTAAACAAAGGGGTTAATAGGGTAGACGGTTACGAAATTCAACGTGAGCTTGCCGATACCTTTATGCGTAGCATAGAATATAACGGTTTAGAGGATAAGATTTTTTGCTACAATATGCCCATTCAAGAAATAGGCAAAGAAAAAAACGGCGAATACTCTTTAATTTTATGTAACCCCCCATACAAAAAGAAGAATTCGGGTGGAACTAACCCCGAGGGCCATATAGCAATTTGCAGACACGAAATAGCCGTTACCTTAGATGAAATAATTTCCGTTTCGGCTAAAAAGCTCAAGCACGGAGGAAGGCTTGCAATGTGTCAGCGTGTAGAAAGGCTTACCGATATGCTGGAGGCTATGCGCAGAAATAAAATCGAACCGTATAAATTACAGTTTGTCACAAGTGGTGACGAGCAAAAGCCGTATCTTTTCCTTGTAGAAGGGGTTAAGGGCGTATGCCGTCAGCTTACAGTTTTAGAAACAATAAGGAATTAGTTATGTTATATTTAGTATCGACACCCGTCGGCAATCTTAAAGACGTAAGCTTAAGGGCGTTAGAGGTTTTAAAAGAGGTCGATTTAATAGCTTGCGAGGATACGAGAACCTCGTTAAAGCTGCTAAACCATTATGATATAAAAAAGCCGTTGGTGGCTTATCATAAGTTTAACGAAAGGTCTGCGGGTGAAAAATTGCTTGAGGAGCTCAGCTCGGGCAAGAATATCGCGCTCATCACCGATGCCGGCACGCCCGTTATATCTGACCCCGGTAACGTTTTGTGTAAAATGCTTGTTGAAAGAGGTGTGGAGTATACGGTAATACCGGGCGCAACGGCGTTTGTCCCCGCGCTCATTTTGTCGGGTATGGATGCTTCCAAATTTAGCTTTATCGGTTTTTTACCCGAGAAGAAAAAGGATGTAGAGGAGCTTTTATCAAGCTATAAGACGCTTAATTCAACGCTTATCTTTTACTGTGCCCCTCACGATGTTAAAAAAACTGTCGATGTGCTTTATTCAAATTTGGGTGAAAGGCAGGCTTGCGCCGTAAAGGAGATTACCAAGCTCCACGAAAAAACCGTCAGATTTAACCTTAAGGACGGCTATCCCGAGGAAAATCCAAGGGGTGAATACGTAATAATCGTAGAGGGAGGAAGGGGTGAAGAAAACCCCAATCTTTCGCTTAGCATAAAAGAGCACATAAGCTTATACCTTGCAAGGGGTATGAGCAATATGGATGCTGTAAAGCAGGTCGCAAAGGAGAGAAAGCTTCCCAAGTCAGAGGTGTACAAGCATTCTATTGATTAAAAAATAAAATTGTGTAAAATTTTATCATTTAAAGGCAATTCGGTTGACTTAAATACCGACTTTGAGTTCATTATAGATAACGTTGCATCCGGCAAAAAATACGATTGCGGGGCGGCGGGGCTTACAATTTTGCCTGAAAGAGAAAAGC
This sequence comes from Clostridia bacterium, assembly GCA_017504655.1. GTDB lineage: Bacteria > Bacillota > Clostridia > Christensenellales > Borkfalkiaceae > UBA10281. The sequence continues at coordinate 16,488 of JAFVQT010000009.1, forward strand.
TCGTTAATTTTTCTATTCCTTATTTTACAAGCAAGCAATACGTTATAATAGAAAGAGGACGGCTGAAGGCAGACGGCGTTTCAGACGGTGAAGAATATATATTATGGTCTTCTTTAAAGGGCTTAAAAATCGGCGTACAAACGGATACTACTGCAGATATATACGTTGGCGACGAAATAGACGGAGGCTCTTTAAAGGCTACGGGCGCAAAAAAGAATCAGTACTATAGCTCTCAGCTTGCCGTTGACGCCTTGGGCACACAGGTCGATGCAGTGGTTGCCGACCAATTGCCTGCAGAATATATGACGAGGGCAAATGATGAAATAGTGTGTTTTCCTCTTTATTTTGACGAAAGCACAGCAACAGAGGAGCAATACGCCATTTGCGTAAACAAAAATCTTCCCGACCTTTTAAATGCTATAAACGAGGTCTTGACAGGGCTTTGCCAAAGAGGTTGCGACAAGGGTTATATTTATGGGCGGAGGAGTAATAGCAGAGGATTCCTCTCCCGAGGAATTTTTCAAAAACCCCAAATCGGATGCTCTTAAGGAATTTTTGTCGAAGGTTTTATGATTTTTTAAGATTATCAAATAATTAATTACCAAAAGCATTGACAAATTTGCAAAGATAAATTATACTATTAGTATCTATAATTGTAGGGGTATGCTATGAAAAGAAGATTTTTATCCTTATTTTTAATATTGATAATATCTATGCTCGGCTTAGTATCGTGTAACGTTATAAAGGACAAGGTATACGATGCAACGGGCGCAGAGTATTTTGAGTTTGTTTTAAGAGAAGACGGCAATTACGCGCTGACTGCAAAATCGGGGGCGACACTTCCTGAAAAGGTAAAGTTCCCCGCAGAATATAACGGTAAGCCGGTTGTTGAAATTAAGGCAAGCGCATTTAAGAATAACAACGAAATAAAAGAGGTTATTATTCCCGTTGGCTACGAAATTATCGGTGTAGAGGCTTTTGCATACTGTACCAAGTTAAGCTCTTTAACTATCGGTCAGCAAGGCGGAACGACAACCCGTAAAACCACTATAAGAGCATCGGCATTTCAAGGCTGTTCAGCCTTGGCAACCGTAACTTTGGGCGAGTGTGTAGAGGTAATTGATTCTTACGCTTTTTACGAAACGATGATTACCGCTCTCAATAGCCGCGGTCTTACAAAGGTTGGTTACCGTTCGTTTGGCAACTGTACGTCACTTAAAACCTTCTATATTCCCGCATCGCTTGAGAATATAGACGAGAGCGCGTTTGAAGGATCGAACAACGTTTCATTCACTGTTTCCGACAGCAACAAGGTTTACGGTGTCAGAGATGGCGAGCTCGTCAGAAAATAATTAATAAATAAAAGCCGCACCTCGTGCGGCTTGTTTTTTCCTTGGAGGATATATGGAGTACGATTTTTTTGCATATCTTAGCAGAATGAAATATATCAGGCGTTGGGCTCTTATGCGCTCTACCGTAGACGAAAATATAAAGGAGCACAGCTTTGATGTCACTATGATAGCTCACGCCTTAGCCCTTATAGAAAACAAGATTTTCGGCGGAAGAGTAGATGAGTATAAGGTTGTTTGCCTTGCCACCTATCACGAGGCAGGCGAGGTAATAACAGGTGATTTGCCGACGCCGATTAAGTATTTTAACACTCAGATAAACTCTGCGTATAAGGATTTGGAGAAGCGCGCGTGCGAAAAGCTGATAAAGACCTTACCCGAGGAGCTTAAGGGGGAATACTCCTCTTATTTGTTGGCAGACGAAGAAAGCCTTGAATATAAAATTATGAAGTCAGCAGACAGAATTTCGGCTTATTTAAAGTGTGTGGACGAGGTTAAAAGCGGAAATAAAGAGTTTGTGAAGGCAAAAGCAAGCATAGGTAAATCTATAAAAAAGAGCGAGCTTAATTGCGTTAAATATTTCATAGAAAACGTTTTGCCCTCTTTTGAAAAAACCTTAGACGAGCTCGATTTCGGCGTTGAATAAAATTACAGCCTTTTGTCAATAATAATTGCAGGAGGTGGATTTATGACAAAGCTTAATCCCGGTGATAACGCCCCAAGAACGGGCACTTATGCAATTTTAGACTCAAAAGGCAAAAAGATTGGCACTGTTCAGGTGCAGAAGGGCAACAGAATGCCCCCAACGCAAAGCTCTGAATACTATTACCAATTTGAAGAGTGATAAAAACACGGCTACTTATGCGTGTTATCCTTAATGGAGAACACGCATAAGTAAGTTTGCCCTTACGGGCAAGTGAAGTTTACTGCGTAAGTGAAGTTATCCTACGGATAGTGAAGTTTTGCCTTCGGCAAAATAGGCAAACTTAACTTCACTTGTGCGTAGCACAAACTTCACTGCATAGCAACTTCACTTTCGCGGTAGCGAAAA
>JAFVQT010000010.1 GCA_017504655.1 Clostridia bacterium
CCATAATATCAAACCCCGCATTGCAAAATGCAGATACAGAGTGAAATATTGCCATCCAAATTCCTTCAACTCCATAATCTTTACAAAAAATGGGAAGCATTATTAAAGTTCCGATTAGTTCTATAACAAATATTCCTTTTAATATAAAACCAACCAAACGAACTATACCGCCTACGCTTGGAGCAGATATTGCTTCTTTCATAGTGCCACGACTAAAAAGACCAATTTTTTTACCTGAAAGTAGCGCAAACGATATCGCTACCGTTACAATACCCATACCACCTATTTGGATTAAAATCAATATTATTATTTGCCCAAAAATCGTCCAATGCGTTGCCGTATCAAAAACAACAAGCCCAGTCACACATACAGCTGACGTTGACGTAAACAAAGTATCAATAAAGGAAGTCCATTTCCCCGATTTGCTTGATATAGGAAGGCAAAGCAAAAATGCTCCAATAAAAATTACTGCTGCAAAACCGAGTAAAATAATTTGAAAGGAAGATAATTTGAATTTTGTTTTAACTTCCATAAACGCACCTCTAGAATACCTTTCTTCTCTAATTATTGTACTATATTTTTTATAAAGAATACGTTATGATTTTTCTCGTCGGCATTAAGATTGTATAAAGAAAACTCTCGCCATATAATAACGAGAGTTAAACAAAAAAATCAGACCCCGTAATGGAATCCGATTTTTCTCCGCTTGAAAGTGCAATTATATGATGTTTCTAAAAACCCCTATGGGACACGCACTTTTCCGCGGTTTTTTTATTTATATTTTACATTTCTACAAGCTCGCCGTTTTTAAGGCTTAAGATATAAGATTTTTCTACAACCAAATCAAGGCATTTTTCAATAGCCTTTTTATAGAGTAAAAGCTGTGTAGAGTAGTCTGCCCTTAGCCTTTCCGCTTGATGGTCGCTTGTTTTATAGTCGATTAAAATCACCTTTCCGTCTTTAACGGCAATGAGGTCTATTATACCTTGAACAAGCACCTTGGCATCTGAGCTTTCGCCGTACAGCTCGCGCGCGGTAAAGGTTGTTAAAAAGGGTTGCTCGCGGTATAACGTATAGCCCTTTAAGCTGTCCCAAACAGGAAGAGAAAGTATTTTATCTAAAAGAGCGACGTCGAGCATTTTTGCCTCTTCCTCAGTGAGTTTTTCGCTGTTAAGTAGGCGTATAAGCTGATTATTGCCGTTTTTGTCTTCAAAATCACAAAGCTGTAAAAACTTGTGGTATGCAGTTCCTTGGGCTAAAAGGTCGGTTTGCTCCTCTAAATGCGGTTTTTTCCTGTGAGGGTCTGAAATATTCTCAGTCTTTTCTCTTTGCCTTGTGTTTACGGACGTTACTGATGCCTTTAAAGGAAGCCCTATGTCTGCGATATAAGGATATTCAAAGGATAAATTTTTGAATATTAATTCTACTAAGGATTGTCTGCCTAAGGTCAGCTCTACGGTTTTTACAAGCGTATCACCGCTTAAAGAAAGCTCGCTCTGCGTGTAGTTTTTAACCGGCATATCCTTAAGAGAAAGAAAATCCGTAAAGCTTGTTGTAGACAAATAGTCGCCGTCGCCGTGCCTTTCTTTTATCTCTTTCGTGGTGACGAGATGAAGTCTTACTTTTGCTCTGGTCATTGCAACGTATAAAATTCTCGCCTCTTCGTTAGCTCTCTCCAAGCTTGCAGTCCGCTTGAAAAACGTCCTTGCAAGGGTAGAGGTGCGCACCTTTTCCTGCTCGTCGTAATGGTAAACTGCTAAGCCGTATTTTCGTGAAAAAAGCACCTCTTTTGCATCGTCTAAAGCGTTAAATTTTTTGTGAAGACCCGGGATGATAACGATGGGGTATTCAAGCCCCTTAGAGCTATGCATGCTCATAACCTTTACGGCATCCGCGCCCGAAACCTCGGAGGTCGCGCTAAAGCTTTCTGCCGAGTTTATCTTGTCTAAGAATTCGCTTGCGGAAAGGGGTTTTCCGTTTTGCATGCTTTCGGCAATAAACCTCTCCACGCGAGAAAGCCTTATTTTGCCAAGATTACGCCCTGCAATTTCAAGGTCAAGACCCGTTTCACGCATAATTTTGGCAATGAGCTCGCCTGCGCCCAAAAACTCGGATAAAATTCTTATTTTATCAAAATAATCCTTAAATGCGATAAGCTTATTTTTAAGAGCTTGGTCGTCGCCCGATTCAGAATATGCTTCAACGCACGCCAAAAAGGACGGTTTTTCCTTAGAGGATATGCTTTCAAGCCCAAATGTGCGAATTCTGGCAAGCTCCTCGTCGCTTACCTTTCCTATAGAGCTTTTAAGCACGGAAGCAAGCGGTGGGTCGTCTGCAAAAAAATCTATCAGCTTTAAAATATCAATCAAAAGCTTAATTTCGGGGTAGTCCAAGATGTTTGCCTTACTTTCCGAAACCACGGGCACGCCTTCGCGCACCAGGTGGCGGATAATTTCGTCGGTATAGCCCGAGGAATTTCTTGTCAGCACGGCAATATCCCCAAAGGTCACGGGGCGTGAGGTGTTTGATTTTTCGTCATAAACGGTTTTTTCAAGCTCGCTTAAAATTATTTTTGAAACGAGTGCGCCCTCGTAAAAATCCTCGTCATTTTCTTGCGATAAAGCATCCTCTACCAAGTTATAAAGTCCCTCTATAGGCTTGTTATCGGTTTTTTCGCCATCAATAACGTGCAAGAAGGCATCGCCATAGGGGTCGAGATGCACCGATGCTCCTTGCATGGGGTTTTGACTGTAATCAACTCCGCCGTGCTCCTTTGTGATAACGCTTGAGAAAACGTTGTTTACTGCGTGGAGTACCTTGCTTGAGCTACGGAAGTTTTTATCTAAGGATATCGCCTCTCCGTGGCTTGCGTTTGCCAAGTAATCGTCAAATTTTGTGGCAAATATATCGGGGTTGCATCCTCGAAATGCGTAAATCGACTGCTTAACGTCACCAACCATAAACAGATTGTCGGTTGAAATTAAAGATAAAATTTCCTCTTGTGCGCCGTTTACGTCCTGATATTCGTCTGCAAAAATGTACTTATATTTTTCCTTTACCGAGGATAAAACGTCGGCGTTTTCTTTTAAGAGCTCTAACGTTTTGTGCTCAAGGTCGGAAAAGTCTAAAGCGCCCTCCTTTTCCTTTAACTCGCTAAAGCATTTTCGGTAGAGTCTTATTGCCGAAACAATAGCCTTTACAGTGTCTTTTGTTTCAAGATATCTGTTCAGGTCGTCTTGCCTGTCCTCCGGTATGCCACCTGCTATTTTTTTGAAAATTTCGGAAAGTTCCTGCTTGAACGCCGAAATCTCGCTCTTTAATTGCATGACAGTCTTGTCATCGGAGGACTTTCTCGTCATGTCCGAAACGGAGATACGGCTTGCGAGCAGCATCTCTTGCAGAGTAACTGCGTTTAAGCAGTATTTCGCCTTTGACCAAACCTCGTCTAATATGGAATTAAGGTCTGAATAAAGCTTGTCATTTTCAAATCCAACGAGCTCTCTTTTCAGTTGATTATAGGAGCTTTCTTCAGCTAAAATGCGGGTTTTATAGGTTTTCAAAAGAAATTCTTCATAGAACCCGTAATTTTCTAAGGATACGGAATTTTCACAAGAGTCTAAAAAAGCATCCGGGTCGCTCTCGCAAACGCTCTTTTTATAAATTTCTAAAATCTCTTCCTTTAAAGCGGAGTCGCCCCTGTATTTTCTTAAAAATCTGACCAGCCTTAAAAAGCTCTCGTCACCGGCGGTATAAAGCTCTGCAAAGGCTTGATCTATAGCCCTTGCAGACAGCTCACGTGCCTTTGTCTCTTCTAAAACCGAAAAATCGGGGTCTAAATTTACAGAGTAGAAATAGGTTTTTAACAAGTTCAAGCAAAAGCTATGAATAGTAGATATATCTGCGGTTGGGATTTCGGCAAGTGTTTTTCTCATTCTTGCAACGTCCTTGCCCTCGTTGATTTTTTTTATCACAGCCTTAACCAGCTTTTGCTTCATTTCACTTGCAGCAAGCTTTGTAAAGGTGACTGCCAAAACGTTGGAAACGTCTACGCCTTCCTCTAAAATCAGCCGTATAATTCTCTCGATCATAACGTAGGTTTTGCCGGCGCCCGCAGATGCCGAAACAAGCACGTTTTTGCCCGAGGACTGTATAGCGCGCCTTTGAGCGTCTGTCATATTAGTTGCCATCTCCGTCACCTCCGTTTTTCTCAGCCTGTTCAACAGCCTTTATGATATGCTCGGTTTTTACGCCTTTAACAGACCTATAGCCCGACTTCTTGTCTTTGTCACGCCCACAAATGCCACCGAATTCACAGTAGTCGCACGTTTTTTCGTAAGGTGACGGAATAATAACTCCGTCTAAAACGTCGTCTATTGCCTTGGTAGTCATAAGCTTAGCGTATTTCATATATGCGTTCATCGTTTTTTCATCGGCAAGCTTTCCTTCATATGAAACGCCCTTTTTGGTTACCTTTCTCTTTATTTCAAAGGCAGAGCTTCTTTCCGTGTCGCCCGAGTAAAAGCTTTCGTCCGAAGCACAAATAATCTCCTCGTCGTCGAGGGTTTTGCCGTACATAACGGATGGAACGTCGTCCTCCTTTTTAAAGTCGTCGTTTACCGCGTAGTAGTATGCGCCCGCCGGCTTATCTCCGTTTAATGCAAAGGCGTTTAGATAGAGATAAAGCTGAAGGTTTTGTCCTGCGTAAAAATTATTCTCGGAGCTCTTGTTTTTTGCGTTGCCCGTTTTGTAGTCGATTATGCGCACGTAGTTTTTATATTTGTCGACTCTGTCAACCTTTCCTACCAGATGGTAGAGTCCTTTTTTGGAAAGAAGAGGCAGTCTTGCAAGCCAGACCTCGTTGCCTACCGTTTGGAACCTGCTGTTTTTATTTTGCCTGAAAAGCTCAACGCAAAGCTTTTCAGCCTCTTTTTTTGTAAGAAGGGATGAGTATGCAAAATCGGGTCTTTTTAAAAATCTGGAATATTTTTCATCCTCAAAAATTTTATCGGTAAGCTCATTTGCGATTTTTTTACAGTCGTCCTCGGTTTTTACCTGCGAGATATACGGGGTAAAAAGCTCTGCTACGTTGTGAAGAATATTTCCGAAATCAAGCGAGCGTATTTCCGCGCTCAGGGTGTCCTTAACGCCCACACCATATTTTAAGAAGCATTTATAAGGGCAGGAATAATAAGCTTCCACAAAGGATGCTGAAACATTTCCCTTTGCAAAGCAGTTAGAGGACGGGAAGTCTATTTTTACTTTAACGTCCCCGTTTACGTTGTCAACAAGAGCCCTTGCGGTAGCAATATTTTCTTGATTGTCAAATTTTTTAAGAGCCTCAAAAAATGAAGAAGCACCCGTTAAATCGCTTATAGCCCCGTTTTTATAGTCATCACCCTCAGAAAGCATAGAGAGCATAGCAGGGCGAAGACTCATATACGGCAGAGATTGTCTGACGTCCTCTTCAGCCTGAGTGTCAAGCTCTTTTTCGAGCGAGAGTCTATTTATAACCGTAAGCCTTTTTTCCTTGGAAGAAAATGCATTTTCTATATAGTCTAAAATTTCGCTCCTTACGGTAGCCTTGCCCTCAGCGGTGGTAAGGCTAAAGGATAGGTTCAGCTCATCCTCAAAGCAGGCAAAGGCAAGGGCGGTTGCCTCCTTTTCTCTATTGTTTACAACTCTTATTTTAGGCTCTACCGATACTGCCAACGACTCAAGCCTTGCAATGTCGCTGTCAAGTAGCAGAGCGGTGTCCGCTTTAATTGGGGGAACATCGCCCGAAAGGCCCATTATAAACAGACAGGGATATTTTTCAAAGCGCAAATTTTTAATTTCAGAAAGATAAACGCTGTCGTAGTATTCGGGTATAAGCGAAACTTCGCTCGCCTCCTCGCCTGAAATTAAAATCTTTAAAAGCTCCTCGCCCGAAAGGCTTTCGTCGCCCAAAATATTGCGGATTTCATCTAAAACCGCAGTAAAGCCCTTTATACCGCTTAAAAGGAAGGTTTTTTCCTCCTCCGCGCCCATTTGCTCAAGCTTTTTGGCAAGCCTGTAAAGAGGAGAAGAAAGGTCCTCCTCATCGCCTACGGTGCTCAGCGCAAAGCCTTCTATAATATCCGCGTATGTCTTTGCGCTTGCGCGCTTTGGAAAATTTAGTATAAACGTCGAGATGGCGTTTCGCTTACTTCTCAGTACCTCGTTGTCAAAATTTTCTCCTCCGTCCTTGCTGAACGGAATAAAATCGTCGCCAAAAATAAACGAGTGAGCCGTTACTGCGTTTTCGGTCATCAGTCTTAAAAGCTTGTCCGAAAGCTCCTTTTCGGGCATGAAAAGACTGCTCCTTATAACCCTTTTTATCTCAGATAAATCCTTTCTTTGAGAGGCCTTCAGCAGGTGAGTTATAAGCTGGCAAAGCGGGTGAGAATACAGCGAGCGCTTTTCGTCTGCAAAATAGGGAATATCAAAATCAGCAAGCTTTCTTTTAAGCAGAAGAGAATAAGCCTCTAAATTGCCAACGCCAATTGCAATGTCAGAGTATCTGTAGCCGTCTGCCACTATCTTCTTTTTGATTTGCGAGCAGACGTATTCCACCTCGTCTAAAATGCTTTTACCCTCAAAAACACGCACTTTATCGCTATATATCCCAGCTTTTTCAAAACTTTCGGGGTCAAAAAGCCTGTCTAAAATAACCTCTGCTTCACTGATAAGAGTACTGCTTGTAGGGATAGGGGCTTGTGACGTAAGCCTTGTGACAAAGCTTACAAACTCGTTGGTGTATAAATCCGTATTATTCCCCGAAACCGTAAAAAAGTCACAGCTTTTGCAAACTGATAAGAGCTTTTTCATAATCTCACAGCTTTGCTTTGTAACAGACGAATAGCCAACTAAAATGACGTGAGCAGAGGTAATAGACTCGTCCCTTTCAAGAGCGACGAGCATGTCCGAAAGGCTGTTACTGCTGTCTGTCAGCCCTTTTTCCAAAAGAAAATTCTCATAGCCTTGGTAAACGGTTGCTATATCGAAAAGCTTAGATGAAACGCTCAAGGGACAACCGTCAAGGCAATTAAACAAATCGGCAGGGGTGACCTTTGCGCTTTTAAGCTGAGCAATCAGCTCAGCCGTCTTCACGGCCAAGGAGGGAGAGTGGCTCATTCCCCCAAGCACCTTGAGATTAGTCCTTTGCTCGGAAAGAATTTTCTTTATCGCCATAGCAGAACCCTCTTTTGAGAGAGTTTTTCTGCCTGCAAAGACCTTAGATATATATCTGCCAAAGGAGAGAACCTCTGCGCCAAAAGCTCCCCCGGCCTTTAAAACGAGGGCCTTTTCGAGAGAGAGGGCGAATTTATCCTCGCAAAACAAAACGACGCGGGATGATAAGCTGACGCCAAACGACGTGGCTTTTTCTACCGCACCTTGTATACAGTCGAAATAAGTTTTTGAGGTAAAAACAGACATATTGATACTCCTAAGCATTGCTTTTTACAAAAAGGCTCAAGTAAAGCCGATTTTTGACAGCTTATAAAAGTATTATATCACAAATTTAATGATAATCGTGTAAAATTTAAAAAAGTTTTTAGTTTTGTTTTTACTTTTTATTTTATTTGTGTTACAATACTAAAAGAAAGTTTAAAACATTTTGTGATTGGAGATAAAAATGAAGAAAAAGTTTTCGCTTTTATTGGCATTGCTTTTAAGCCTCGGCACGGTTGTTGGATGTAATAAGACCCCAAATTCGGGCTTCGTAGGCACGTTTTGGTTAGAGTCTTACACCGTAAAGACTGTACAACCCGATTTTTACGAGAAAATTGAATACAAGGTATCGAGCACCGAAAAGGACGACAAGTTTGCTCCCGCTCTTTACGATTCAAACGACGGTTATCTCAATTTCTACGTTGACGAAGAAAAATCCTCTTACGTAACCGAGCTTTATTCTGAAAACGGGCTTTACGTTTACAAAACGAGGCTTGTGGTTTTCGGTCAGTACACGTTTGGCCAAAGCGGAGTTTATACCGTAGAGGGTGACGTTACCGAAACGGAAACGACCTTTAAGGGTATGGAAGACGGCTTTGCCTGCGTTAAGTCCGTAAAGAGGGTGAAAAACGTATACCCTGTTGAGCAAGCTCCCACAACGGTGGATGATTTCGTTACCGTTACCGCAGATTTTACCGTTGAGTATACGGATAAGAGCGCAACGCTTACCGTAAGCGCAAAGGATGAGGTCAGCAAGGCGCATCTTTCGGCAGTAGCCGAGCCCGTTACGGTAAAAAAATACAACAAAAAAGCATTTATAGACAACGAGCTTATGCTTTTGATTTTTAGAAACTTCAAATACGAGAATACTCTTTCTTACACCTTTAACACAATCGAAACCTCTACCGGCGGGTTAAAAGAGATAAACGGATCTGCATACCTTACCTCTGAATCTGTAAGCAGTGACGTTACCAAGCAAACGGCGATAAAGACTATCGATATGGAAAACAGCATTGATAACTTAGGTGTCGGAAGACTTCCGAGAAAGATTAACGCGTTTGGCATTACTTTAAAAACGACAGGTGAGTTTTCTCAAAGCTTTGCATACGTTTATTATGCAAACAGTATTGGTGACGACGTAAACGACGCTCAAAACAAGTCGCGTCACTATATGGTTAAGTGCTTCAGACCGGCAATATACAATATCGGTTATTTGGTTTACACCTTAGATACCGTATCTCATACAAGATAAAAGTCACGCCCACGCCTCACTTTTAAGTGGGGCGAAGGGTGTTTTTTAAAAGGAGAAACTTTTTGAAGGTAGCATTTTTTGACGCAAAGCCGTACGACAGGCCGTCTTTTGATAAATTTGGCGAGCGTTGCGGTGTAAAATTCAAATATTTTGAAACAAAGCTAACCGAGGATACGGTAAAGCTTGCAAAGGGGTACGACGGAGTTTGCGTATTTGTAAACGATACCGTAAACGCAAGCGTGATAGATTCCTTAGAGGAGCTGGGTATAAAGGCAATAGCTTTGAGGTGCGCGGGCTTTAACAACGTTGACGTAAAGCATGCTAAAGGCAAAATGAGGGTTGTAAGAGTTCCTGCTTATTCGCCCTACGCAGTTGCAGAGCATGCTATGGCAATGCTTCTCACCTCTATCAGAAGAATTCACAAATCGTATATAAGAACGCGGGATTTTAATTTTAGCCTTTCGGGGCTTACCGGCTTTGACCTTCACGGAAAGACCGTGGGAGTTATAGGTACGGGTAAAATCGGTCAAGTGTTCATCGATATTTGCAAGGGCTTTGGAATGAACGTTTTAGCCTACGACAAATATCCCTCTGAAAAGGTAGAGCAAAAGGGTGTAAAATACGTTTCGTTAGACGAGCTTTTTACAAGCAGTGACGTAATTTCACTCCATTGTCCGCTAACCGATGAAACCTATCATTTAATAGACGGGGGAGCAATTGAAAAGTGTAAAAAGGGCGTTGCGATAATTAACACGTCGAGGGGCGCGTTAGTCGATGCCGAAGCACTTTTAAACGGAATAAAAACCCGTAAGGTCGGTACTGCCTGTCTGGACGTTTACGAGGAAGAAAGCGAGCATTTCTTCGAGGATAAATCGGGGCATATTATGGACGATGACGTTTTGGCAAGGCTTATTTCTATGCCAAACGTAATAGTCACCTCGCACCAAGCCTTTTTAACCGAGGAAGCCCTTTCTGCAATAGCGGAGGTCACGGTTTTCAACCTTTTGAAAATAGAAAAAGGCGAGGAATGCGAAAACGAGGTTTGCTACAAAAACCGAGAGGTTGGCGACTGCAAATAAATCCGCAAGCAAAAATAAAAATTGATTAACAAGGAGATAGAATATGCTTATAACCAACGACGTAAAATATATCGGTGTAAACGATAAAAAGATAGACCTTTTTGAGGGTCAGTACGTGGTGCCAAACGGCATGGCGTATAATTCCTATGCAATAATAGACGAAAAGATTGCTATTATGGACACCGTAGATGCAAATTTCACTCACGAGTGGCTTGACAACGTAGAGCATGCCTTAGAGGGCAGAAAGCCCGATTATTTGGTTGTTCAGCATATGGAGCCCGACCATTCGGCTAACATTTTGAATTTTGCAAAGGCTTATCCAAACGCCGTAATCGTTTCCTCAAGCAAGGCGTTTATAATGATGAAAAATTATTTCGGCACGGATTTTTCCGAAAGAAGATTAGTGGTTGGAGAGGGGGATACCTTAAATCTCGGCAAGCACCTTTTAACCTTTGTCACCGCGCCTATGGTACACTGGCCGGAGGTTATAGTAACCTATGATTCTACCGATAAAATTCTCTTTTCCGCAGACGGCTTCGGTAAGTTCGGCGCGCTTGATGCCGACGAGGATTGGGCTTGTGAGGCGAGGAGATATTATATCGGCATAGTCGGTAAATACGGTGCACAGGTTCAAGCGCTTTTAAAAAAGGCTGCGGGGCTTGATATTCAAAAAATTTGTCCGTTGCACGGCCCTATCTTAACCGAAAATTTAGGATATTACCTCAACTTATATAACATTTGGTCAAGCTATCAGCCGGAGGAAGAGGGCATAGTTATAGCTTATACCTCAGTTTACGGCAACACCAAAAAGGCAGTAAATCTTTTAGCTGAAAAGTTAAGGGCAAAGGGCTGTCCTAAGGTTGTAGTAAACGATTTGGCGAGATGCGATATGGCAGAGGCGGTGGAGGATGCCTTCAGATACAGTAAAATAGTATTGGCAACCACTACCTACAATGCGGATATCTTTCCGTTTATGAAGGAGTTTATACACCATTTAACGGAGAGAAATTATCAGAACCGTACGGTTGCGCTCGTAGAAAACGGAAGCTGGGCACCTATGGCGGCAAAGGTTATGAAGGATATGCTTTCTCAAAGCAAAAACCTCACCTTTACCGAAAATAACGTAAAGATTTTATCTGCCTTAAACGAGGAGAGCTCGGCTCAGATAGAGGCTCTTTCAGACGAGCTTTGCAGAGAATACGTTGCGTTTTCCGACGGAGCGGAGAAAAACGATTTAACAGCGCTTTTCAAAATAGGCTACGGCTTATACGTGGTTACCTCTAACGACGGAAAAAAGGACAACGGGCTTATTGTAAACACCGTAACGCAGGTTACCAGCACTCCAAACAGAATAGCCGTTACTATCAACAAAGAAAATTATTCGCACCACGTAATAAAGCAATCGGGCGTAATGAACGTAAACTGTTTAACTGTAGAAGCCCCCTTTAACGTTTTTGAAAAATTCGGCTTTGTAAGCGGAAGAAACGTAAATAAATTTGAAGATTTCGAGCCGTTGCGCTCAGAAAACGGATTGGTTGTTCTTCCAAGATACATCAACTCGTTTATGTCCTTAAAGGTAGAAAACTACGTTGATTTAGACACCCACGGTATGTTTATCTGCACGGTAACCGAGTCGAGGGTATTAGGCGATAAAGAAACTATGACTTATTCTTATTATCATTCAAACGTAAAACCAAAGCCCGACACAGACGGCAAAAAAGGCTACGTTTGCAAAATTTGTGGCTACGTATACGAGGGTGAACCTCTTCCCGAGGATTTTATATGTCCTCTTTGTAAGCATGGGGCTGCTGATTTCGAACCCATTTAAAGGCTTATATACTTCGCAAAAGTGCGTTACTGCAAATTGCTCTTGACTGGGATGACCAACAAGGTCTATCCCATCCAACATCAATTTGCGAGCCTTCTTTTGCTCGCATCTAAGCCTTTAAATCTCACTTTGTAAGGGTAGAGAAAACAAAGGGATGCAACGTCACGTTGCCGTCACGTTGCTGACCAACAAGGTCTATCCCATCCAACATCAATTTGCGAGCCTTCTTTTGCTCGCATCTAAGCCTTTAAATCTCACTTTGTAAGAGTTAGGCTAAATACACGGATGCAACGTCACGTTGCCGTCACGTTGCTGACCGACAAGCTCTATCCCATCCAATATCAATTTGTGAGCCTTGCCTACCTTGTTTTTCCCCCTTTAAATCTCATTTTTTCTAAAGTGTTTGTTTTATTTCTGTTGCAATACAGCGTTTGCTGTATCGCCCGCTATTAAACGTACTGTTTTAGGCTGGGTGGAGCGTCACGCTCTAAAACGGTAAGCACCCCAAAGATCTCGCTTTGGGGTGCTTTTTTGTATCTTATTAATAGTAAGCACAGTATAAGTGAAGAAAAATCACACGAATGTAATGTTACGTAGCCGTCACGAAGCGGATTTAAAGATTCTAACGCAAAATACCGTCATATCGTCCTTTGCAATGCCCTCGCTTAAATATAATGCGCGTTCTAATATGTTATCCGCCAGAGTCTTGGGGTTTAACGCCTTTTGAGAGGATAAAAAATCTATTAAATCCGCAGAGGACTCAAAAGCGTCTGTTATTCCGTCGCTTACAAATACGATAACGTCGCCTACGCTTAAGTCGGTTTTGCATACTGTCGGCTTTATATCCTCAATAATGCCGAGAGGTAAAGAGTTTCCCTCAATAATTTTTACAGTATCCTTAGTTAAGATAAATGAGTAAGGCGAGCCTATTTTAACAAAGTCTGCAGTGCTGTTAAAAAGGTCGACTACAGCCACGTCCAGCGCAGTAAAATTATCCTCCTCGCCAAACGCCAGAATTTTATTTACGATAGGCAAAACCGTTTCGGATTTTATGCCTGCCTTATAAAAGGTTTCCACCAGAGAAATCGCGGTTGCAGAAATTTCCTCCGCCCTGTCGCCACTGCCCATTCCGTCGTTTAAGGCAATCAAAAACTTGCCCTCCGAAATCTTTATTATAGAGTGGGTATCGCCACTTTTTTGCTTATCAAATTTTATTTTGTTAGATATTCCAAACGTTGCGTCAAGCGTTGGTGCGCGCTTTACGGTTATTGCGGAAAGCTCCTCCGAAAGCCTGTTATTTGTTGAAATAACCGACTTATAGCCCGTTATTTCGCTAATTGCCTTTAAAAGTAAGGGGTGAGAAACGTATTCTTGATAGAGCACTACTATTATTTCCTCCTGCCCTCCCTTAAAGCTTGCAATCTCCTTTACGGGTATACCGCATTTTAAAAGATTGGCTTTTATTTTATCCTCCTCCTTTTGGTCGGTAAAAAGCTGTTTACCTAAATCTACCGCAAGCTCCTTAAGGGCAAAAGAAAGCCCCTCCGTTTGCTTTACTATAAGCTCTCTGCCTTGGCAAAGTGCGTCGTTTTCCTCTACGCTATGGAAATATTTTTGTACAAGCGAATTGGCAAGGCTTGCAATCTCCTCTTGAAAATCACACCTGTTTGAAAAGCTTTTAGGCATATCTACAAGCTTTAGCGAGCCCTTGGCAATGGCAAGCTCAACAATTTTTTCAAGCCCGTCGCTAACCGTCGGGCGCATTTTTTTGCAGTCTGCATAGCTTTGGCAAGCCGAGCATTGTGCGACTAAAATTTCATCCGCTATCAACGGTATGAACCTTTCTTTTTCGGTTGAGGGACTTTTTAAGCTTGCTATAGACCTTTTCATTTCGTCAAAGACGGCGGACATTTCATACAGCTTGGCAGAAAGTAAATTCCTGTGCATATTAATCGAAACCTTTCCAACGTTATCCAGTCTATGTATACAAAGCGAATGCTCCCATTTCTCGTAAACTCTTTGAGGGAAAAACAAATAAGCTGACAGAGAAATAAAAGAGAAGAAGGGCGAATAGGGCAAAAGAGGTGCAAAATAATCTGTAAAAAAATAAAAGCAGCAGGTTACCGTCGCAAACAGTATAACGTTAAAAAGCTTTGAAAAGCTACCTGCCAGGCTGACGGCTAAGGCGTACACCGTAAAAACCGCAACGGGCTCTAAGCTCCACCTGAAAAAGGCAATCGGCAAGGACACCAAAGCGCCTATCAGCATAGGTGAATACCCCTTTATAAAAAGCGAAGTAAAAAGCAGAATAAAAATTGCAAAAACAAAGTAAAAGCCCTCGCCGAAGGCGATTATCGAGCCATAAGCAATGCAAACGAACAAAAACACAGCCGAGCAGAGGTCGTTTGCGTCCAGTTTAAACTTAAGACCCTTTACGAGCCAGATTTTTGCGCCCGAAATCATAATAAATGAGGATAGCACGATAGATGCTGAAATTATAAGCTTTATGGCAAGCGCGTGCGATAAAGAGAAATAGCAGTATGGGAAAAGCCCGATAGCCGAAAAGAGAGCTATTTCCAGCGAGGGCTTTTTGCCCAGTTTTTTATAAACGGAAAACGCAGTGCAGATTGTAAACCCGCCAAAAAAGCCAAGAGAGATGGCAGACAGGGAAAAGGACGGAAAAAATGCAACGGTATATAATATCAGTGACGGCAGGGGCTTTAAGCCTACGTAAAGGTTTGCCACCAAAAGTGCAAGAGGAAACGGCGAGTATTTTCCGTCTAAAACGGCAAGAAAAAAATACCCCCAAAAGGAAAGGAGATATTTGCTGAATTTTTTTATATTAAATGCTTTTTTCATTTTTTTCCACCAACTATTCGTTTTAAAGATTATATAACCTGTGGGCTTAAAAAAAATAAGAGGTTGTACCCTAATTTGTAGAATAATGTAAAAAGTGCGGTAAAAAGACAAATTGCTCCAGGGCAAATAAAAGGGGCGACGGATTTTCTCCGTCGCCCAAGCTTTTTATTGAAACCGTTATTGCATTTTTTGAGTACCCGTAGGCCTTACGTGTGCGGTAAACACGTTTTCCTCACCAAAAATTTTTTTCATTTCGGCAACGTAATCAGCCCTTTCATTTTCGTTTACTATTGCCAGTATCGAGCCTGCAAAGCCTCCGCCGTGAACTCTTACGGCACCGTCCTTTATAAGGCTTCTCGAGATCTCAATGCCAAGCACGACAGACTGTGAAACCTCACCGGGAACAGAGCAGTTCTGAAGACGGATAAGGCTGGAAAGCCCCGACTCGTTGACCGCACTTAAAAATTTCTTTACGTCCCCCATTTCAAGAGCCTTGCAAGCTTTTTCGACTCTCATATTCTCCTCATAAAAATGCATTGCCCTTAAGATTGCCCTGTCGCTAACCTTGGATTTTATAGAGCTTATATTTGCTATAAAGTCGTGATAATCGACCTCGCGGAGGACTTTTTTGCCAAAAAGGCTCGCAACCGCCTCCATTTCGCTACGGATTGCTGCGTAGTGAGAGGTGAGCGAGGCATGGTCGCCCCCGGTGTTGGTTATAACTAACGCGTAGCCCTTTGGCATGTCGTACTTAGAAACCTCGGGTGAGGTTGGACACTCAAAATCGAGATAAGAAAGCGAGCCTATGGCAATTCCGCTTTGGTCTAAAAGCCCACAAGGCTTGCCAAAATAAACGTTTTCGGAATATTGCGAGATGACAGCCTTTTCAACGGGAGTCAAAGCGCCGTCTAAATAAAGGTCGTTGAATATCTCGCAGACGAGCACCTCAAACGCGGCAGACGAGGAAACGCCCGCGCCTTTAAAGACGTTGCTGGTAAGGTAAGCGGTAAATCCGCCCACCTTATAGCCTCGCTCTTTAACGGCTTGTGTAACACCTCTTGCCAAGGCTACCGACGTGCCATTTTCATTGGCTCTTATATTGGTATCATCAATGCTGAATCTTATTGGATTATACCCCTCGGAGCAAATTTTAACAAAGCCGTCGTCGGTTTTTTTGACCGCCGCCACGATATCGCAGGAAATAGATGCAACTAAAACCTTACCGTGGTTGTGGTCGGTGTGGTTACCCAAAATTTCAGCTCTTCCGGGAGAAGAGAAAAGATAGTCGGCGTCCGTGCCCTCGTTGTTTCTGAATGCGTTTAAAAGCTTAGCAAGGCGAGGTCTTAGCTGTTCAACGTCAAAGCCTTCGCCGTAGTAATTGTAAAAATTCATAACGTCCTCACAATGGTTGATAAACGTATTATATACGAAAAGCAACTCAATTTCAAGTTTTTGTCAAAACTTTTACGTTATTTTCTTGTTATTTAAGGGGCGTTGTGCTAAAATATCCTATATGAAAAGAAAAATTACAGCCTTTTTCACCCTTTTAATAATAGCCCTTACGGCAGTTTTTCCCATAAGCTGTAAAAAGGACGGTGAAGAAAATACAAACCTTGTTATTCAGGTTGAATTTTCCGATACCGAAAGCCCGTTTACACAAAGGGAAAACGACCTGTTAAAAAAGGCGTTTTGCGGTGAAAAGGATAGCTTAGACAACTTTATATACCTTAATTCCAACGGTAGCCACAAGGTAAAAAGCAATATTCTGGGCGTTGTTAAAATAGACAAGCCCATCGATTATTTTATGCCCAGATATCGCTACGATGCTCAAAGCGGCGAGTACGAGGAGGTCAACGGCATAGGCTACGATAACAGATATTTTGCAGAGGACGGGAGCGTTTCGGGCAACGGCAAGCAGTCTGCAGAGCGTTTTTTCCGCGAGCAGGAGCTTTTGTACTTATCTACCGAAAAGGCTGTTGAAATTTGTAAGGACCTAGGTAAAAAGCCACAGTTTGAAAACCTAACCTTAGTCCCAAGCAGGCTCAACCGCTACGTTTACAGCGGAGATATCTT
Source organism: Clostridia bacterium (assembly GCA_017504655.1). Lineage (GTDB taxonomy): Bacteria > Bacillota > Clostridia > Christensenellales > Borkfalkiaceae > UBA10281. The sequence goes on from JAFVQT010000010.1 coordinate 16,562, forward strand.
TCATCCTCACCAAGCAAAAAACTATACGGGGGATTCTTCGGGGCTTTCTTCTGCGTATTATACCGATGGGGTTAGCGGAAGTATAAAAAATGCAAAAATAGGCAAGACGGAGGTAGGTAGCTACGTCATTATCCCGTTTGCGTATATAAGCAGTGGTGAGCGCACGTCCGTAACTACGCTTTGTCACGAATACATGCACGTTTTGGGCGCGCCCGATTTATACACGTATGACAACGCAAAAAAGCCCGTTGGCGAGTTTGATGTAATGGGTGGAGAATCTACGCCCGAGCCTACTCAGTCATTGGCTTATCTCAAGTACAGAATGGGATGGCTTAAGGAGGGCGAGGACATCTTGCCCGTGACGGAAGGCGGAGAGTATAGCTTAACCGCAATGGAGGACGTCGGCGGTGTAAAGGCGTATAAAATTACACTTGGAAGCTACTACGAAAAGGGCGACACCTTTTATCTGGAATACCGTAAGCTTGGCAACGGAAGCTTGGCAAGCGCACCGACCGAGGGAGTTATAATTTACAGGGTAAACGAGGACAACGGATATATTTCAAGCATGGGCGAAAAAGCTAACGTATGGCGTGGAAATGCATACGGCGATTACGAAGTAATCGTTTTCAGAAACATTCAGGATTTTATCTACGGCAACCACACGACCTTAAACGAAGAAGAAGGTTATACGTCCTTTGGCAATCCCGACGGCAACGTCAACGTAATACTCAATTCCGACGGAACGAACAGCGGTATTTACGTAGAATATCTTGGTAAAAATGCAGACGGTACTGCAAGGATAAGAGTTGAAATTCCAAGTATACAAGCGGTTGCTCCAAGCGGAAAAGCAGGGCTTGCAGTAGAGGTAGGCAATAGAAACTCCGTCTATTTCGGCGACGTAAGCGAGGCTAAAACGGCATACGTATACTATAGCTCAAAGCCGATAAAAAACGCCACCCCCGATAAGCTTTTAAAAAGCAAAAAGGGTGAGCTTATAAAAACGCACACCTCGTTTTTAAAGGTGACGTTGCCAAAGCCCGACGGAATTGAAAAATACGTTTACGTATTTTATCAGGAGGACGGCGGTTATTCATCCGTTACCGAGTATAAAATCAAGGGCGTAAAGGACGTGAAGCTAAGCACTGTGCTTTTCATAGCAATAGGAGTGGGAATAATCGTTCCGTCAGCATTGCTTACGCTTATAAGCAGAAACTCTAAAAAAAGGAGTAAGAAAGATGAGTAACGAAGATATGCCATTTGCCCCAAACGAAGACAAAAGGGGTGACAAAAATACAGATGTTGAAGGAAAGGACACTCAAAGCGCGCTCAAGGACGGAGAAAGCTCTTTTCAAGGTGTTACTTCAGAACAAGGCTCATGCCGTGACGGGTTTGTAGCCGAGCAAAACGGCAAGGGTCGGTTTTTTGCTTTCGGTATAGCGTCAATGGTGCTTGGCATAGTTTCCGTTTTATGCTGTTGCTTTTTCGGCGTGCCGATAGTTTTTTCCGTAACGGCTATAGTATTTGCAGGGCTTAGAATAAACAAAAGACCCGACGGCTTTGCCATAGCAGGCTTGGTCACGGGTATAGTAGGCTTGCTCTTTAACGTAATGATGCTCGTTTTCGTAATCGCAAACGGGGGCATAGACGTCACCGTACCCGAGATTGAAAGCTTAGAGCAGGCAATTTGCGCCTTTACAGTCAGATGAAAAAGCCCAACGTTAAAATTTTAACCTACGTTATACCGTTGGGAATAATGCTTGCAGTGTTTTTGTACGCGCTTGCCGTAAAGCCCTTTTCTACGGACGGAAAATTTTGTTGGATATACGAGGGGACGGGCGTTTGCTGTCCCTCTTGCGGGCTTACGAGAGCCGTCTATTTGCTTGCGCACGGCGATTTTGAGCGCGCTTTTTATTATCACGCGCTGTTTACGGTGGGGTTTATTCCGTCGACGCTTATATTAACTGCAATGGGGATAAACTACGCGCACGGAAACAAAATAGCTGTTTTAAGATACAAATGGTTGTATTTTTACCTATGCTTAGTTGTGATTTTCGCTTTTACGGTTTATCGGAATTTTGCCAAAGGCATACTTTAATTTGATACGCCCATGCAAAAAAAATTAATAAAATTATAATTGTATATATAAAAACGTTTGCCAAAACGGTTTTAGTGTGATAAAATGTTTAGGCTATAAAATTCACACTCGGGTTTTGCGACTCTTCGTGCCGTTCAAAATAAATCTTAAGTCGGAGCGGTCAGGTCGCGTAAAAAAAAGACTCGGGGAGGAATAACGGAGGAAATAATTATGGCAGTAACTTCTATGAAGCAGCTTCTCGAAGCAGGCGTGCACTTCGGTCACCAAACGAGAAGATGGAACCCAAAGATGAAAAAGTACATCTACGGCGAGAGAAACGGTATTCACATTATCGACCTTGCAATCACGGTTGACCTTGTTGAAGAGGCTTACAAATTCGTTGTAGACGCAGTTAAAGCAGACAAGACTGTTTTATTCGTTGGTACTAAAAAGCAAGCTCAAGAGGCTATTCAGCAAGAAGCTGAAAGATGCGGAATGTACTACGTTAACTCTCGTTGGCTTGGCGGTACTTTAACCAACTTCAAGACTATCAGAACGAGAATTGACAGACTTAACAAGCTCGACAATATGGAAAAGACCGGCGAGTTCGATCTTCTTCCCAAGAAAGAGGTTTTAGGTCTTAAGGCAGAGAGAGATAAGCTCTTATACAACCTCGGCGGTATCAGAGAAATGAAGTGTATCCCGGGCGTTATGTTCGTAGTAGACCCTAACTGTGAAGTAAACGCAGTTAAAGAAGCAAGAAAGCTCGGTATCCCCGTAGTTGCTATCACCGATACCAACTGTGATCCTGACCTTGTTGACTACGTAATTTCAGGTAACGACGACGCTATCAGAGCCGTTAAGCTCATCGCATCTATCATTGCAGACGCTGTTATCGAGGCTAAGCAAGGCGAAGACGCTGTAAGACGTAACGTTGAAGACGTTCCTGTAGAAGTAGCAGAAGAAGCTCCGGTAGCAGAAGAAGCTCCCGTTGAGGCTTAATTTATAAACGTATTAAGGAGAAACAATTATGAATTTCACCGCACAGGATATTAAGGTTTTAAGAGAAAGAACCGGCGCAGGCATGATGGACTGCAAGAACGCTCTCGTTGAATGCGACGGCGATATGGAAAAGGCAGTAGACTACCTCAGAGAAAAGGGTATTGCCAAAGCAGCTAAAAAGGCCGGCAGAATTGCAGCTGAAGGTATCGTAGACAGCTACATCCACATGGGAGGTAAGGTTGGCGTTCTTTTAGAGGTTAACTGCGAAACTGACTTCGTTGCTAAGGGCGATATGTTCAAGGCAATAGTTCACGATATAGCCCTTCACATTGCAGCAGCTAACCCATTGTACGTTTCTAAAGACGAGGTTCCTGCAGACGTAATCGAAAAGGAAAAGGCAATTCTTCGTGCTCAAGCTCTTGAAGAGGGCAAGCCTGAGAAGATCGTTGACAAGATGGTAGAGGGCAGAATTAAGTCCTTCTACGAGGATAACTGTCTTCTTTGCCAGAAGTTCGTTAAGGATCCGGACAAGACTATCGAGCAAGTAGTTGTTGAAGCAACCGCTACTATCGGTGAAAAGATTTCTATCAGAAGATTCGTTCGTTATGAAATGGGTGAAGGTCTTCAAAAGAAGGAAGAAAACTTTGCAGAAGAAATTCAAGCTCAGGTTGACGCAATGAAAAAATAATAAGGGATAGTTTTTCTACCCCTGATTAAGGAAAGAGGATGGGGGTGTTTACACCCCCATTTTTTACAATTTCTAAAAACAAAAAATACAGATAAGGAGAACGTTATGCAAGCAAAATATAACAGAATTTTACTTAAAATCAGTGGAGAGGCTCTTTCGGGAGGAAAGGGTCACGGCTACGATACCGAAGCACTCTCTCAGGTAACCGGGCAAATAGCAGAGGTTGCTAAGCTCGGTGTGGGCGTTGCTGTCGTTGTTGGCGGAGGAAATTTCTGGAGAGGCAGACAGGGCGACGAAATGGAGCGCGCTACTGCAGACTATATGGGTATGCTTGCAACGGTTATTAACGCATTAGCCCTTTCCGACGCTTTAGAAAAGCACGGCGTAGAGGCAAGGGTTATGACAGCCCTTTCTATAAGCGGAATTGGCGAGACTTTTAATTATAAAAATGCAAAGAGATACCTTTCCGAGGGTAAGGTTGTCGTATTTGGCGGAGGTACAGGCAATCCGTATTTTACAACCGATACGGGCGCATCCTTAAGGGCGGTTGAAATCGGGGCAGACGCGCTCTTGCTTGCTAAAAACATCGACGGTATCTACGACAGCGACCCAAAGGTAAATCCAAACGCCAAAAAGTTTGACAAGCTCACCTACGACGAGTACGTTAAATTGGGCCTTAAGGCTCTCGACACCTCTGCCGTAGTAATGTGCAAGGAAAACGGACTTAAGATTCACGCCTTTGGCTTAGACGGAGAATCGTCTATAATAAACGCGGTTACCGGCGATACTGCGGGTACAATCGTTTATTGATTTAGCTCAATCATAATTTGTGTCTGATATTGCAAAGTTTTATATGCTACGTAATACTTTGTTTTTTAAGGCTTGTGGCAATTCCTACGACCGACAAGGTCGCCCCCTTGCCCCAAAACACTTAAAAAACTCGTCTTACTTGCATCTAACACTTTTCATTTATCATCCAAAATTATGATTTCGCTTAGTGTTTGGAAATTTAAAGTTTTATATGCTACGTAATACTTTGTTTTTTTATAAGAATTTTACAAACGTATTGCAATTTTGAGAAAAATAATATATAATTAAGAAAACAACGATATATTATAGGTATATTGAATAAAATATAGGGAGAAAAAATATGGCATTAGATATCGAAAAAGTAGAGATGATAATATTAGAGGCAGAGGAAAGATTTCAAAAGACTACCGACGTTTTCCGTTCCGACCTTGCGTCAATCAGAGCAGGAAGAGCAAATCCTCACGTTCTTGACAAAATAAGAGTAGATTATTACGGAGAATTATCTCCCCTTAACCAAGTAGGCAACGTTGCCGTTCAGGACGGACAGTGCTTGGTTATTTCTCCATGGGACAAATCCTTGCTTAAAACTATTGAAAAGGCTATTCAGGTTTCCGATATCGGCATTAACCCAACTAACGACGGTAACGTTATAAGGCTTGTTTTCCCAACGCTTACCGAAGAGAGAAGAAAGGAAATAGTAAAGCAGGTTAAAAAGATGAGTGAGGAATCTAAGGTTGCGCTTAGAAACATAAGAAGAGATTGCTTGGATTCTCTCAAGAAAATGAACAAGGCAAAAGAGATGACCGACGATGAATACGCAGGCTACGAGGCAGACGTTGAAAAGACGGTTGCCAAGGCTATAGAGGTAGTTGAAAAGCTTACTGCCGAAAAAGAGAAGGAAGTTCTTACCGTATAATGGCAGAAAAAAACAAAAAGCTCCGTCACGTCGGGTTTATAATGGACGGTAACGGCAGGTGGGCTAAAAAGCGCAACAAGCCGAGAACGTTCGGACATAAAAAGGGCGCAGACGCTATAATAGACGTTTTAGAAGAGTGCTTTGACAGCGGTGTAGAGGTCGTTAGCTTATACGCCTTTTCTACAGAAAACTGGTCGCGCCCAAAGGACGAGATTGATACGATATTCGACTTATTGGGCACTTTTTTGAAAAAATACTCAAAAAAGCTCTTTGAAAAAAAGTCGCGTCTTGTAATTTCGGGCGATCTGTCTCCCGTTAGCAAGGAGCTGAGAGAAAGATGCGAAAGGCTTATGGCAGACACTGCGCATTTTACTGATCACGTGTTAAATATCGCACTTAACTACGGCTCGAGAGTTGAGCTTGTAAGGGCGTTTAACAGCTTAAAGGATAAGCAGGGCGATATAACCGAAGAGGATATCTCGGGGGCGTTATATACAAAAGGGCTTCCCGACATAGACCTTGTGGTAAGGACCAGCGGAGAGATGCGCCTCAGCAATTTCTTCCTTTGGCAATGCGCGTATGCGGAGTATTATTTTACAGACGTTCTATGGCCCGATTTTAATAAAGAGCAAACGAAAAAGGCTATAGAGTGGTTTTATAGCAGAAACAGAAGATTTGGTGGTATAGAAAATGCTTAAAAGAACGGTAACGGGGCTTTTGATAGCCGCCGTTTGGGTTGTGTTTTTTTTGCTTAAGGCATTCGTCAAGGTTGATATCTACGGCACTACGCTGGGTACCTTCCTCTTTGATTTTATGCTTCTTTGCATGGCAGCTCTCGGCGCAAACGAAATGCTCCGTATATTTGAAAATAAAATAGCTAAGCCACACAGAGTAATCACAGTACTCTATCCCATACTTTTATTGCCAATGATGTCACTTTTTGGCATTGAATGGGCGGTTATTATTACTATGACTGCAATCTTAGCCGTTTTGGCGGTGGCAGTACCTTGTCACGAAACGGTTACCGTAGAGGGCATTGCACTCACCTTCCTTTCAATGGTATATCCGTCCGGGCTTTTGGTATGTATGGTTGCAATAAACCACTTGGCTCCGTTTACGGCGCTCGTTCTCGCCTTTGCGGTAACTCCGCTTGCAGACGTTATGGCATACTTTGTAGGTAGCACCTTCAAAGGTCCGAAGCTCTGTCCGAACGTCAGCCCAAATAAGACGGTTAGCGGTGCTATAGGCGGACTTTTCGGTGGAATCGTCGCTGCAATACTCGTATGCGTCGTATTTTATAATTCTACGGGCTACACCACGCATTACTTTGACAAAATGTGGATAGAGGTGCTCGTGTATGCTTTGATAGGCTTTATAGGTGCAATATTCACAATATTGGGTGACCTTGTCGAAAGTCTTATGAAGCGCAAGCTCGGCATAAAGGATATGGGTAGACTTTTACCCGGTCACGGTGGCGTTATGGATAGAATTGACGGTATTTTATTTGAAGCTCCGCTCATCGCGTTTATATTCTGTGCCGTTTTACCTCCTTTCATAGCGTAAAAGAATAAACGAAGGTGTAAAAGAATAAACTAATATAAAAATGCTCACTTACTTTGAGTGAGCATATTTTTTAGAGGACAGTATGATAAAAATTGCTCTTTTAGGCAGTACGGGATCAATCGGCAGGCAGGTTTTAAACACCGTTGCCCGCCACAGCGATAAATTTGAAATAGTGTCTATGGCTGCGCACTCGAGCGCAGAGCTTTTTTCTAAGCAAATAAACGAGTTCAAGCCAAAAATTGCATGCTTAACGGACAGCTTGTCTGCAACAAGGCTTACGGAGATTCCAACCGGCACAACTCTTTACACGGGTGAAAAGGCAATGCTGCACGCAATCACCGAGGATTGCGATATCGTAATGGCTGCCGTTTCAGGCTTTGCGGGCATGGAGCCCGTTTTAGAGGCTATAAATTTGGGCAAGGACGTTGCGCTTGCAAACAAGGAAACCCTGGTTGCCGGCGGAAATATCGTTATGAAAGCGGTCAGAGAAAAGGGTGTACGGCTGATTCCCGTAGACAGTGAGCATTCGGCAATTTTCCAATGTCTGAATTTTGACCTGAATGCAAAATTCAAAAAGCTCATTTTAACCGCAAGCGGAGGCGCGTTCAGAAATTTCACCAAGCAAGAGGTTGCGTCCTTGAAGGCTCAAGAGGCATTAAAGCATCCCAACTGGCTTATGGGCAAGAAAATTACCATCGACTGCGCAACGCTTTTGAACAAGGGCTTAGAGGTTATAGAGGCGTGCCATTTGTACAATGCGCCCCTATCCAAGGTAGAGGCTATCGTTCATCCCGAAAGCATAATTCACTCTATGGTGGAATTTGATGACGGAGCAGTTATGGCACAGCTCGGCTTTCCGTCTATGGAAATACCCATTCAGCTTGCGCTCACCTATCCCGAAAGACTTAAAACGGACGTTCCGCTTTTAGAGCTTGCAGGTAAAAGTCTTACCTTTGGCAGAATAGACGAGGACAAATATCCCTGCTTTGGCTTGGCTTTAAAATCGTTTGAAATGGGCGATAATTACGCCTGCGCAATGAACGCTGCAAACGAGGCTGCTGTAGGACTTTATTTAGAGGATAAAATAAGCTTTTACGGCATATCCGATTTAATAGAACACGTTTTAGGAAAAATAGAAAGAGTTGAGGTAACCAAGGAGAGCTTGCTTTATACAGACCGTTTGGCAAGAGAGATGGTTTATCAAAAGGTAGGAAATAAAAATTGATAGCTTATAATTTACTTTCTTTCGTATCTACGCTAAAAACCGTAGGCTACGTTTTGGGAGCTTTGCTTATACTTATGATAATGATAACCGTACACGAGTTCGGGCATTATATCGTAGGCAAGCTCTTCAAATTCAAAATCAACGAATTTGCAATAGGCATGGGTCCCGCCATTTTTAAAAGAAAAATGAAAAGCGGTGAAGATTTTTCAGTAAGACTCTTGCCCGTAGGCGGATTCTGCGCCTTTGAGGGCGAAGACGACGACGGTGACGACCCTAATTGCTTTAACAACAAAAAGCCGTGGCAAAGAATTCTGGTTTTAGTTGCGGGCGCAACTATGAATTATCTTTTAGCTCTGCTTATAATCATCATTTCAATGAGCTGTTACGGTCAGACGGTTATGGGTGGCGGTAAATTTATAGAAGACCCCGCCTACGCAGGCTACACCCTGCAAGACGACGACTTAATCGTTTCCATAAAGGATTCCGAGGGCAAAAACAAGACCAATATTTTTATAGCAACAGACCTCGTTTCCTCGCTCAATCACAAAAAAGAGGGCGACGTGGTTTTGGTTGACGTCATCCGTGACGGCAAGCAGATAAAAGACGTGCCCGTAAAGCTCAGATGTGACGTAGAGTGTAAAAATATAACTATGGTAAGCGACTGTTATAAAGCGCTTGGTATAGGCTCTACCATGATGCTTAACGTTACCGAAAGCAAGTGGTTTAAAGAGGGCGATTATATTAAAAAGCTCGTCGACAGAAGAATAGACGAAAAAGAAACCTATCAGGACTTTGAGGAATTTCTATATACCTACGAAGATTTTATCGGAAATTTAGCCACTAAAAACCCGGGTGACGTAGTTACCTTTTGGGTAGGAAGAGCAGGCTACGAGGCGTCCGTACCCGTTATGGTAGAATTAGACGAGGGGTGGGCTGACGTCAACAAGGCAGACGAAGCTGCGGTGCTTGCATACTTTGGAATAGACTCTTATAGCTACGGCTATTACACCATTGCCGAATATCAAAAATTGGGCTTTTTCCAAACTATAGGTCACGCCTTTGGCTACTCGGTAAGGGTAGGGGGCATGATACTCAAAACTCTCGGTCAGCTTTTGACGGGTGCACTTGGTATAAACGCCGTAGGCGGTACGGTTACTACCATAGTAACGACTACAAAAATCATAAGCTATGGCTTTGTCTACGCATTGGAAATAGCCGCTATGATAGGTGTAAACCTCGCTGTTTTCAATCTTCTGCCAATCCCCGCATTAGACGGCTCCCGAATAGTCTTTTGTCTGATCGAATGGATAAGACGCAAGCCTATAAGTCGAAAAATCGAAGGAATTATACACGGCGTTGGACTTATTTTGATATTGGGATTTGCTATACTGGTGGATTTACTTCAATTCATTTAATTTAAAGGCTTATATACTTCGCACACCTGCGTTTACTGTTTCAAAAACCCGACCACAATGACCACAGAGGTCTATTGTGTCCGTCTTTTTTCACGAGCCTTGGTGTGCTCGCATCTAAGCCTTTAAAACTCACTTGATATAAGTTCAAACAAATCGGATGCAACGTCACGTTGCTGACCAAAGAGGTCTACCAAGTCTTTTCGGGCTCACGAGCCTTGGCACACTTGTATCTAACCCTTTAATTTAAAGGCTTATATACTTCGCAAAAGAGCGTTACTGCTTTGCGCCCCAAACCCCGATGACCACAAAGGTCTATCGAGTCTTGTGTCACAAAGCGAGCCTTCTTTTGCTCGCATCTAAGCCTTTAAAACTCACTTGATATAAGTTCAAACAAATCGGATGCAACGTCACGTTGCTGACCAACAAGGTCTATCCCATCCGTAAATTCCTTGCGAGCCTTGGCTAGCTCGTTTCTCCACCTTTAAACCACACTCTATAGAACAAATAATACTCGAATGCAACGTCACGTTGCCGTCACGCTCCCAACGTCACGTTGCCGTCACGCTCCCAACGTTACGGTGCCGTTGACAGAGTATAAAAAATAAAAAATTATTGACAACTTTTTGTGTTGGTGATACAATTATTTTATTGATATGTAGGAGGGAAAACTATGAAAACGAAGGTTTTTAGGTTTTTAGTTTTTATTTTATGCTTAAGTCTTACGTTTTTTATCGCTTGTACTAGTGGAGGAAATACAAGCGAGTCTATAGAAGACGAAAGTTTAACAGAATCCGTTTTACAAACGGAAAGCGAGTTGCAATCACTTAGCGAGAGCCTTGAGCAAAGCCAAGAAGACTCAACGTCTATAGAAGAAAGTACAACGAGTGAGAGCCAAAGCAATACAGAAGAAGAATCCACTTCGGATGAAGAAAGTTCTAGTGCAGAAGAGTCCACTTCTACTGAAGAGGAGTCTTTTGAGGAAAGTGAAAGTGATTCTGAAGAAGAATCGGAGAGTGAGGAAGAGTCTGAAAGCAATCCTGACCATTACCATACGAGAGAAAACTTGTGTTACAACGACACTCACCATTGGTACGAGTGTAGTTGTGGAGCACCGGACGGTGAGGAAGAGCATTCTGGTGGCGTAGCAACTTGTACGCAAAAGGCGATTTGCTTAACTTGTGGTCAAGAGTACGGTACAACGTTAGATCACAATTATACAGAGTTAAAATATAATGACACTCACCATTGGTACGAGTGTAGTTGTGGAGCATCGAACGGCGAGGAAGAGCATTCTGGTGGCGTAGCAACTTGTACGCAAAAGGCGATTTGCTTAACTTGTGGTCAAGAGTACGGTACAACTTTGGATCACGATTATACAGAGTTAAAATACAATGATACTCATCACTGGTATGAGTGTGGATGTGGAGCATCGAACGGCGAGGAAGAGCATTCTGGTGGCGTAGCAACTTGTACGCAAAAGGCGATTTGCTTAACTTGTGGTCAAGAACACGGGGAGTTTGGCGTGCACGATATAGTAGACGGACAATGTGCTAACTGCGACTACGAGCAACCTCTTTACGTATTAGAAGGCGACTATATATATTTTGGTGAGTTTCCACAAACCGTAAAGGCAGAGGATGTGGAGATTTATCAGCAAACAAACGATAAAGGTTATTTCAAAGGCAGTGACGGCGCGTGGTATGCGAAAATTGTTGCCGTGGGCAATGGGTATAGTTTTAGCGATTGGTCTGACGTAATAGGAGATACTGTTTATTACTTTAAAGTTGAGCCTTTAAAATGGAGAATACTTTCAGAAAGTGAGGGTGTTGCACTTATATTATGTGAGAGTGTTATAACTTACGAAACGTATGGAAGTAGCAACAATTATGAATTAAGTAACGTAAGAGCATGGTTAAACAATGAATTTTATAATAATGCGTTTAACAGTTTGCAAAAAGAGATAATTCTTACAACGTTGGTTGAAAATTCATCGTATTTCCATCAAGATCATAACGATACCGAAGATAAAGTATTTATCTTGAGTGAAGAGCAAGCAAAAAATACTAATTATTTTACATCTAACGATGCAAGAAAGTTAATAGCAACGGATTATGCAAGAGCAAAAGGCGTAACTACAAGTTCGGGCGTTGGTTGGTGTGGAACGTGGTGGCTTCGCACGACGTATGACCAAAGCAATGATAAAAACTTTTACGTTTATGGAACTGGTGGTATAGGTGGTGGTGACTGGACTGTTACATCGTACCCGTTTGGAATTGTTCCTGCGCTTAGAATTCAACTTTAATAAAGATACGGCGAGTGAAATTTTCACTCGCCGTAAACTGTTTATATTTTAAAAAAGCGACACTAAAAATTAAAGATATGCGTATCATATAGTAGACTCTTGTAAAAAGGAGGTACTTATGAAAAATTTCGAGGCTCTGGCAGTCGGAGTGATTGCGGGGCTTGCGGTTTCTTGCCTGTGTCAGCCAAAGCCGACCAAGGCAAAGCCAAAGCCTTGCGAAAAGGGTTGCGAGCCTTGCAAAACGCATTGCCGATGTAAAGCGACAAATCCTTGCCGTATTGGCGATAAGTCCGACTGCAAAAAGTGCTATTATCAAAGATATTACAGATAAAATTTACGCTCCTTGTTTATTCAAGGGGCGTTTTTATCGGAAACATTTTGTTTTTATCGGATTAACTTTTATTTTGTCGAAAAAACTCCTTTCAGGAGTTTCTATTTGTGAAAAATTATCTGTTTTAAAATAAAGTCTTGACAAAACGGATTTCTACTGTTAATATAAATATATACTGTAAATATTAGTAACCGAGAAAACCGTCTATTTCCCTTTTTTCTGTTTTCCCCAAGAGGTGAAAACAGAGGCGAAAGGCGGTTTTTCTTTTTTGCTGAGCCCAGCCTCAGCGCATCGGTAAAACGGTTTGGGGCGGGAACGTACAGTATAGTGCAAGGCAAAAAATTCATCAGCATAAATAAAAAAGGAGAGTTTGAGATGAAGAAATTATTAATAGGCTTAATGTGCTTATTAACGGTTACCTTTACAGCCGTAGGGCTTATGGGCTGTAAGGTTCAAAGAGTTGAGTCTACGTCTACGAGCGAAAGCATAGTAGAAGAGAGTCAAAGCGTAGCCACCGGTTCTGAAACTTGTACTCACGAGCTTACCCAATTAAAGCAAGACGGTGAGTTCCACTGGTATGAGTGTGAATGTGGCGAGCAGGCAGGAAACCGTGAAGCGCACGACTACGACGACGGCGTTGTTACAAAGCAACCCACCGAAGAGGAAGAGGGCGAAAAGCTCTTAACGTGTGAGGTGTGTGGCTCTACAGCTACCACGAGCGTTCCCAAATTAACGCATACCCATGCGCTTGTAAAGATTACGGGAACTCCGGCAACCTGTGAAGACGAAGGCGTTTTGGATTCATGGAAATGCGACGGCTGTCAAAAGATATTCTTAGATGCTCAAGCAACTCAAGAGGTTTTAAGCAATGAAGCTCTTGTTATTCCGGCAATCAATCACTCAAACGAGGCTTTTAGCCACAGAGTAGCTCCACGCTGTGGAATAGCAGGCGCAGACGTTTACGTTTGTCCCGATTGCCAAAGACAGAGAGAAGTTCCTATCGACCCGTTAGAGCACGATTGGAATCAAATAGAATTAGTTGAGGCAACGTGTGAGCACGGTGGATACGAATTACAAAAGTGTAGACACTGTCAAAGCGAGCAAAAGGTCAACGAAACGGGTATTACCGACTGTGACGAGGAATACGTTATCGTAGTAAATTCCGACTGTGACAATACCGGCTTGGCAAAATACAAATGTAACGACTGTGGGGCAGAAAGAGAGATTATTCTTCCTAAGTGTGAGCACAGCTACAGCGCAGTTCAAACGGTTGCTCCAACTTGTACCGAAGAGGGCTATACCCTTTATGAGTGTTCTACCTGTGAAAGCAGTTATAAGGACGATCTCGTTGATTCGCTCGGCGGTCACGATTTCGTTATAGACGCTCAAAACAGCACAGAGCCAACCTGTTTGGAAAACGGCTTGACCGTATACGTATGCTCAAGAGGCTGTCAGAGCGCAAGATTCAGCGAAGAAGTCGATGCTTTAGGTCACGACGAGGTAGCTCCAACTTGTACCGAAGAGGGCTATTGTACTCGCTGTGATGACGTACGCATTGCAAAGATTCCCCACTCAATGGGCTTAGTAGAGGACGTAGCCCCTACTTGTACCGAGGACGGACATTTAAAATACGCTTGTGAAAACTGCTCGCACGAGGAGATAGAAATTCCTCAAAGCCATAAGGCAACGGGTCACAACGAAAACGCAATAGCTTGGACGGAAGAAGAAATTGCCGTTACGGGCGAAACTTGCAAATATTACGTTAAAAAGTCAGGCACCTGTCCTGACTGCTCATCCTTAATCGTAAGAGAGGGTGAGGTTTATGAAAGTCACTCTTACGTATGCGCAATTACCTCTCCTGCAACCTGTGTGGCAGAGGGTGTAAAGACGTATACGTGTGTTTGCGGAAACAGCTATACCGAGGACTACGAGGCAGACCCCTCTGCCCACAAGCTTGACGCGGGCGTTCAAGAAGGAAACTACTTGGTTTACTCTTGTCTTAACGGTGACTGCGACCACAGCGAAAGGGTATTACATATCGTAGACGAGGCAGTAGATGCAAACGTAGTAAAGGATGCGGAAAAGCTTTCCGTAGGCGATGCAACATTAAAGCTTGACGAGCAAACTAAGGGTCAGCTTGGCGAAGATTCAAGCGTTTCTCTTTCTGCGGGCACGTTAGAGGGCGCAGACTTAGAATCTGCGAAGGGTCAGTTAAACGAAGATCAGCTTGCTCTTTTAGGCGAAAGCAAGATTTACAACTTTGAAATGGAGGTTGACGGAAGCCCCGTTACCCAATTCAACGGATACATCACAATCAGAATACCTTACGAATTAGACGGTCAGGACCCCGAAGATATCGTAGTATGGTATATTCAGGGCGACACCCCCGTTTTAATTGAGGCAAGATATATCGAAATCGACGGCGAGGGCTATGCAGAGTTCGAGACTAACCACTTCTCGTACTATTCAGTAGCAAAAATGAGCCCTGCAGAGCGTTGTGCTCGTTACGGATGCTACACAGAAGGATCTGTAACCGTTCTTCCCGCAACGTGCTTGGAGGGAGGTTACACTCTTACCGTTTGCCGTCGCTGTGGCAAAAAGACCTACAGTGACAGAGTTGAGGCACTTGGTCACAATTGGGACGAGGTAGACGATCTTCACGTTGATACTACCTGTACGGTTGCAGGATACGAAAAGTACGAATGTACCAGATGTCAGGTTTCTTACGAGGTTAAGACTCAGGCATACGGTCACGAATGGGTTAAAAACGACGATAGAACGGTAGTTGCAAGCTGTGAGCACGAGGGCTCTGTAACATTTGAGTGCGTACGCTGTGACAACGAGTATTCAGTTACCGAAAGAAAGACTGCGCACAGATACAGCACCGCTGTTGTAGGCGCAACCTGTACTGAAGCAGGCTATACCGAGTGTGTATGTAGAGATTGCGGATACACCACGACGAAGAATCCTACACCTGCTCTCGGTCATAACGTAATAGATACCGTACACGCACCTACGTGTATAGACAGAGGATACACCTCACATGCATGCTCCAGATGCGACGCCGTATTCGCAAACACCGATTATCAGGAAAAGACTGACCACGAATGGGATAGAGATGAGCCTACCTGTGAAGAGGATAAGCTTTGTAAGCACTGCAAAAAGCGTGACGAAAACAACGGTAAGGCGCACGGTCACTATATGGAAGACGGTAGCTGTAAGCACTGTAAAAAGCCGTGTAACCACAACTTTAAGTATTCTCACACTGTAGAGAGCACTTGCTCGGGCGCAGGCTACGAGGTTTGGGTATGTAAGCACTGTCAGGCAAATGAATTCCGCGGTGAAACGGGCGGCACCGCATCACACGACTTTGCATTGCTCAGAGAGGTTGCTCCAACCTGTCAGTCTGCAGGCTACAGTGTAGAGGTTTGCCGTGCGTGCGGATACGTTCAAACGACCGAAACCTTACCTGCGGTAGATCACAGCTATTCTAACGGCAAGTGTATTTACTGCGGAATCGAACACGAAATAGAGGCAGGATACATTGATGTTATAAATACTGTAAAGAACGTAAACGGCATAGTTTTAAAGGTAGACGAATTAAACTTTAAGTTGTTTGATATCGTTGAAGGCGAAGAGGAAATCGAAGGTATTGCAACGGCTCTCAGAGCAATTGAGTTTATGCTTTACTTTGACGAGGACGGTAACCTTCAGGGCGCAGTAATAGGCGCAATCCAAATTTATAACGGACCTGTAACAAACGGATATGCTTCTTATGCGTTCAAGGGCTTAATCGAAGGAGATAACGTATACATTTTGGTTAACGTAGAGGACGGCAACTCTTACGATTTATCCGTTAAGTACGACGTTCAGGCTATGCTTGATTCGATAATAAACGAAGCCGTTGGTAGCGAAGGCGTTGAGATTTTAGTAGACAGCGGTCTTTTAGACCTTGTCGGAGATATTGCAGAGGGTAAATCTCAATTTATAAACAAGGCTGTCAGCCAGATGGTAGACGTTTTATTCAGCGTTGAAACGGTAGACGGCGAAAACGTATATACTCTTGATTTTGACAAGGTAAGACAGTTAAACAGCGACTTGGCATTCCTTTCTGCAAAGGACGTTTTAGGCAAGTATTTCGGTGAAGATTTATTACCTGAGGTTAAGAGATTAGCCCGTCAAATAGCAACTCTTGAGCTTTGTGAGGTTGCTGAATTTATCGCAGAAAAGGGCTTACCTGCAAGCGAGATATTCAACGTATTGAATACCGTTGCAAAGATGCAGGGCGCGCCTGAAGATTACGACATCAGAGCAATGCTCGAAAGCCCGGATATGGCAGGCTACACCGTAGGCGACCTTATCTTTGGCGAGGACGCGTCGTTTGCCGAAGTAATGGATATGGTAGAACAGCTTCAGGAAAGCCCGATATACCTTCTTTTGATGGGCGATGCTAACGAGGATGCAGTTGCTGAGGTTTACGGACAGATAGATGCAATGATCGGCATGTTCGAGGGCATAGGCGTTTCGTTTACAACCGATTTGTACGGCGTAGTAAATAAATTTAACGTTTCAGTAGATGATTTCACCCTTAACATGGGTACAAACGTAAACCTTTCACTCGACCTTGAAATTGCCGTGAACGGCGCAATCGACGTAACGTGGGACGGTATCGTAGGCGATATCGACAGCGAAATAGTTCTTCCCGAGGGCTTAGAGGACGAGCAAGAAACTTTCTACGGAGGCTACCGCGACGATTTCGGTACGGTAAGTATAGACGGAACGGAGTATGATTATCAAGCTATGATCTTCTTCCGTGAGGGGGGTATTTACAAATATTCGCAGGTTCAGGGCGCAACCTCTCAGGCAGACTGCGGAGATTGGCTTGAATACGGCTTGTTAGTTCCTTATACGAGAATTTCAATAGAGCTTACCGTATATGCAACGTTCGAGTCGGGAACAAATCCGGGTGGCTTTGACGACATACAGTACTTCTTTGTAAGCGGAAAAGATTTTGACAGAAGAATACCCATAACCGTAGACGTAGAAAGCGGAATGTTCAGTGCTATTGGGGCGGACGGATCTGTCATCGAGGTTGTAGCGGACGAAATGTTGGAGAACAACTTCGACGTATATTCGCTTTACATAGCTCTTTTCGGCGAGCTTGGTCCGGAGAACACAAGAGAATATACCACTTCAACAACCGTTTACTATAATAAAGTAACGGGCGAATACTCCGGCGAATCTCAGCACGTCTACGTGTTAGACGAGGAAAATTCTTACTCTCCGGCAGCATGCGAGGAGCAGGGCTTAAGCTACTACGTATGTACAGAATGCGGTGATGTTTACAGACACTATTATACTAAGCATCACAACATACAAATGAAAACGACTCTTTCTGCGGGCTCTTTAACCTGTGATGACGGTGTTGATATGTACTATGAGTGTACGGAATGCGGAGAGATAACCGACTACTATGAACACTGGGGAACAGGCTGTCACATCGTGCGTGAAAGGATCTTTGAAAACAACGTGGCAACCGAGAGTAACCGCTGTGATGCTTGCGGAAGAGGCTCAAGTAGTAAAGTCTTTACCTTAGAAAGTGATTTTGCTCTTGAATTTTATACCGGTAGCTGGGGTAACCATCAAGCACCGGGAATAAACGGAGAGATTGCCATGGAGCGCATAGACGGATTTATCTTTAAATTTGTGGCAACCGAAGACGTAACCGCAGAGCTTTATTCAAGGGAATCAATGTCAAGATTCGGGGATTTCTACGGCTATATCTACAATTCCGATTTCCAAATGGTAGCAGCTGAGGACGATAACCTTGCAAACGGACATTTCGGTATTACCTATGACTTTGTTTGCGGTGAAACGTATTATTTGGTAATTCGCTCTTACGATTACAGAAGTTATGATTACGAAGTAGTATTCACTGAAAAAACGGTTGAAACGGAGGCTCTTTCCTCTTACGGCTGCGGCTGTGGCGGAGAGTTGATTATAAGCTCTTACTATGGAAGAAAAGAATATACCGTAAATAGCAACTGTGGCGTGGCCGATAACGAAACTTGTTCTACTTGTGGATTTAGATATTATTCTACTCTTAATCATACGGTAAACGACAACTGTGAAGAGATTGAGCAAAGCGTTATTTATTTCTGCAATGAGCAAACCGGAGAAACGTTTGAATACCTTGTTTTCGAGTTTGGAACGGGTAAAACAAACCACTCGTTGATGGGATATGTAACCAGTGAAACCCGTGAGTCCGTAGATGAAAACGGCAATCCGATAGTTATGGAAATAACGACGACTGTCGTCACCTGTACTGAGTGCGGAAAACACGAGAGTAAGTCTGTTTGTGTAAATTGCTATGACGAAGAAGGCTTCGAGGTGGCAAGGAATATAGAGTATTATGATTGGTCTGACAGTCACGGTGACTTCGTTATATCTTCGATAGAAGAATATGCTTATATAAAGCATCTTAGCCAATACGGTTATATTTCCAGAGAAATAAAGAGTAAGCGCACTTTCTTTAACTCAGACGGAGAAGAGGAGAGATGGGTTCTTGTAGAGCGTGTTTACTACGAAGACAGTCCATGTAAAGTAACTGTAATAGAATCGGACAGTAAGGGATACAGAAGCGAGAGAACCAATTACAGTCACTCTTCGGTAGAAAAGGAGCTCCCGGACGAGTGCTACCAAGAAGAGGTTGTGTTAGACGGTGTAACCGTAACTAAGAGAGCAACAGCGTTTGAAACGTATTGTGCAAGATGTCATGCCTCGCTTTCTAAGAGAGTGATGATTTCTTACGTCGGCGAAAGCGGAATGTCGGTAAAAAATGAGATTTACAGATACTTGCCGTATGCAGAAAGTCAGGATGTTTACGGTTGGGAGCTTGAAGAGTCGAGAATTGAAACCTTCGGTATAGCACAGTACAAACACGAATATTTCATGTACAAAACAGGCGAAGAATACAAGCACTACGTAAAAGATTCTCGCGGACAGGAGGTTTCTTACGGATACACCTACGTTTATGAATACGCAGACCCGACCTCTTCGTGTATGGTTAGAGTGTATAGATACGATGCGTTCGGTACCATTGAAAGTGACTACGTTGAGGAGAGACATATTGCTGCCCGTACCGTCCTTCTTCTTGAAGACGGAGCAACCTCTTGCGGGGAAGGATTAAGACAATACGCCGTTTGTTATATTTGCGGTATGAAGGAGGATAGAGGCAGACACTGGGATATAGGTCATAACACATCTCAGGGCTGGGCTCACCTTGATAACGTAGAGGTATACAGTCTTGCGGATTACGGTCAAGTGTGTGACGGCTCGATTGAGGTTGTAACGTGCCCTTGCGGTCAGGCAAAGGGAGTTCATTTTATCGACAGAGGTTGCGATTTTGACCACACCTGCAGAAGAATTTACGATGATGATAAGTATGAGTATTGGTATAACGAATACCGTTGTGCAGTAAGCGAGCCAATGTGCGGTTTTGCGTACTCTTACGAGTATTGGTATTCCCGCGGAGATGGCTGTATCAGAATATATCACGAAAAGTGGGTATTCGGCTTAGACAGCGCAAATCAGCTTGTTATAGAGTGTGAATATGAGATGAACGATTATTTACACGATTATGAGCATGTTGATTATGACGGAAGTGAATACGTTGAGGAAGACCTTACGGTTATTTATAACGGATGGGAAAGAGCTTGTACGATTTGCTCTCACGTTGACTATAAGTACGAATGCTGGTCCTATTACCGCGACGATGACGAGCAGGGGCTTGTAGAGGTTAAGAGGAAGACTCTTTACTCTTACTACGCTGAAGGCGGCGATAGAATTCTCAGCTCAACCGATTATACCGAGTATGGAATCATAACTCATCCTACCGAGGAAAGATCCTGTTTAGTTGAGCTCGTTAGCAAGAACACGAGCTACAGTACAGACGGAGAAGTGACATATTGGAATCAGGCTGATTATAATTACGACGGCTGTATTTATGCTCCGGTGATTACTTACACCAATATGAGCGGTGACAGCAATACGTACCGAGAGGAGCATGAGCATTGGGAGTATACTTTCGACCACTACGTAATAACCCCAACCTGTACTCAAAGCGGTATAGAGCATAGAGTTTGCGATTGGTGTTATGAGGGCAGAGATTATGACCACGGCCACTTCGGACACGACTATTACAACACGTGGGATGAAGAATTAGGTCAATACGTATACGTATGCAACAGATGTAACCTTGTAAACTTTACCGGAAACGACGGAAACGTTATCATGGAGGATATGACCGATGCAAGCCAAGGCGTGTTTACCGTAGGTTACTACTTCTACAGCCACTTTGATTATATTATTGCAGTATCACTCGTATTAGAGGTTCAGGGCGAGCCTATCGTTTTAAACGTAGACGCATATGACGACGGAAGATCTATTATAACCGTTGACTTCAACGCGGTAAGAGAGGCTTGCGAGGAGCAAGGTCTTACCTTTGAAGATGTAATGGTAAAGGTTACTATTCTTCCTACAAACGGTGATTACAGCTTTGATTACTCTGTAACGATGGATTCTCATCAAGGCGCGTAAAAACTTAAATAAAGGCTCAAAAGCCTAAAAAGCACCCCGAAGAATGATCTTCGGGGTGCTTTTACGTTGTGTAAAAAACTAAGATAAATTAAAGTATTTGCTCCATAAATATCCTTTGGGGCTTAAGCCCCATAGCCTCGTAAAATTTTAAAGCGGAGGGGTTGCAGGACCAAACGTTCAGGGTTAAGTTATAACAGCTTAATTTTTTGGCAAGCTCTACCGCAGAGAGGTACAGCTCCTTACCTATATGCATTCCGCGACAACTTTCGTCTACGCAAAGGTCGTCTATATAAAGGGTTTTTATATCGGTTAAAAGGTTGCTGTCTTTAACCTGCTTTACGTCGCAAAAGCAATAGCCCTTAACCTCGTCCTTGCTGTCAACCCAAACCAGAACGGGCTTGTCCTCCTGCTTTAAAATTTCTTCAATTTGGCTTTGAGTGTACTTGTTTGCCAATTTAAATATATCGGGGCGACCGTTATAATGCAATTGGTTGACCTGCCTTAAAAGGTCTGAGATTTTCGGTATATCCTTTTTTGCTGCAAATCTTATCATAATTAAAACTTAGAGGTGTCAAACTCTGCAAGATACTTCTTTAACGGTCTGACAATCTTTTTAACGGTGCCCTCAACGAACGGATTGTTAAGATGAGCCTTTTCCAAAAGCTCGGTAAACGGATATCTGCCCCCAAGCTTGCAAAGCTTGACGTATTTATTCCACGTTCTTTGGTGATTTTTTCTTGCCTCGTTAAAGAATTGGAATGCTACGACTTGCGCTAATGTGTAATCTATATAGTAAAATGGCGAGCTGAAGATATGTGATTGGCGCATCCAGACACCGCCGTTTTCTAAAACAGGAGCTTCCTTGTACTTTCTGTGAGGAAGGTATTTCTTTTCAATCTCTCTCCATTTTTGGCATCTTTGCTCGTGCGTTGCCTCAGGATTTTCGTAAACGTAGTGTTGGAATTCATCTACCGTAACTCCGTACGGAATAAAGGTCAAGCCGTCTACAACGTGCGAGTACTTATATTTTTCAGCCTCGTCGTTAAAGAAAAGGTGCATCCAGGGATAGGTTATAAATTCCATGCTCATAGAGTGCATTTCGCAAGCCTCGAGCGTTGGAGAGCGGTAGTCCGGACAAGCGATATTTCTTGACATATAGCCTTGGAATGCGTGGCCGAACTCGTGTGTTAAAACGTCTACGTCACCGCTGGTGCCGTTAAAGTTAGAGAAGATAAACGGAGCTTTATAGTCGGCAAAATAGGTCATATAGCCACCGCCTGCCTTGCCCTTTCTCGCCTCTAAGTCAAGTAGCTCGTAGGTTTTCATAAACTCAAAGAACTCGCTCGTTTCCTTAGAAAGCTCGCCGTACATCTCGGTTGCCTTTTCAACCAAATAGTCCTTATCGCCCTTTGGCGTTGCGTTTCCGCTCAAGAACATAATATTGTAGTCGTAGTACTGTGGGTTTTTAATGCCTAAACGCTTTGCCTGCTCCTTGAAAAGCTTGTTGGTAAGAGGAACTAAATCCCTGTAAATTTGCTCTCTGTAGCCCTTTACCTCTTTTGCCGTGTAGTCCGTTCTGCCAAGTGATTTATAGCCAAGCTCAATGTAGTTTTCGTAGCCGAGCTTTAACGCCATCTGGTGTCTTGCTTTTACTAATTTGTCGTAAATCTCACCGAGCTTTTGATTGTTGTCCTCAAAGAATTTTGCGCTCTTTAAAGAAGCCTCCTTTCTCGTTTGTCTGTCGCTTGAGTCTGCAAATTTACCCAGCTGAGAAAGGTTATACGTTTCGCCTCTGAATTCTATTTGAGCAGAGGCTATAAGCTTTGTGTATTCGCTTGTAAGCTTGTTTATTTCCTGCAGGTCGGGTACTATTTTTTCGTCAAAGGTATCAATTTGAACCTGAAGCATATTGAAAAAATGCTTACCCCATTTCTGCTCCAGCTGAGGTCTGAATTTTGCTTTTACCAGGCTTTTGTTAAACCTGTCGAAAAACACCGAAACAAGCGGTGAAATTTCATCTAAAAGCTCTTGGTTTTTAACGTTTTTTTCGTCTTGTGTGTCGCAGGTGTATTTAACGTAGGCAATGTTGAAGTTAGTGCCTAAGCGGTCTGCGTATTTAAAAAATCTTTTAAGTACGTTATCCTGATCTTCAAAGCAGGTTGCGCCCTCAAGCTCTTCAATCATCTTGTTGAAATCGCCTTCTATTTTTTTAAGATTGGGCTTTTTAAATTGCATTTGTGAAAATTTCTTCATAAAATCCTCCGTAGGTTTTGGCAAAGCCGTTTTTGTATTAAATTATAGCAATATAAAGTTATTTTATCAACAAAAATGCAAAAAAACTGAAAATATATAACCCAAAGGCAGAGCTGTGATTTTGCCCTTACAATTAAACATATATGAGTTATATTTTTAGCCTTGTGGCTAAAAGTGATATGCAAAACAAGTTTTGCGTTAGATTGCGACTTGCAGTCACAGTTATATTAAATAAATCCATAACTCGCCATAAGGCGAATATAACTGCGTAGCAATATAACTGCTAA
>JAFVQT010000011.1 GCA_017504655.1 Clostridia bacterium
TCACAATACCCCAAATGATTTTCTCGCATATCTAGTATAACGGATAATTTGAATTCTGGCGAGTATTTTTTAAATATTTGTCCTTTTTTTGCCATAAAAAATGCACCTCCTAAAAGTGTCTAACTTTTGGGGTGCATTTCATTTCCGTCGCCGTTTTTTAACTTATTTTATAACGTTTAAAACCTTTGAAACGTTTTTAATCTCGTAGGTTATAGGTAAATCGGTTTTTTCATTTGTGTGGTTAAGATAGCACGTATCAACTCCGTTTTCAATTCCCAAGGGAATATCGGAAACGAGAGAATCCCCAACTATAAGCGCTTTTTTAGGGTTAAAGCCGTCAATTTGGCTTACGACTAAATCGTAATATGTTTTCGACGGCTTACTACATCCCATTTCGTCCGAAATAAAAATGCCGTCAAAATACTTGCCGATTCCTGAAAGCTTGAGCCTACCCCTTTGCACGTTTGCCAAGCCGTTTGTAATAAGATAGATCTTTATTCCAAGCTCCTTTACCTTTTCAAGAGTAGGTATTGATTCGGGGTATAAAATTGAGATTTCCGAAAGCCCTTGCTCGTAAACGGGCATAAATTTATCCGCGTCGATTTCGTGGCCGATAGCCTTGCCAAAATCAACGAATCGCATCCTTTTTAAAACCGCTTTTTCAACCTTGCCGACAGAGTATAAATCCCAATAACCTTGATTTATATCACGGTAAATTTGGTAGTAGCCCTCTTTATAGGGTACACCCATTTTTTTACACGTTTCAGAAAAACATTTTTCCGCCGTTTTTTGAAAATCAAAAAGTGTGTCGTCTGCATCAAATAAAATAAAATCGTACTTCATAACAAAATTGTAGCAAACGCTCGCTAAAAATGCAACCGATTGCTGCAAATTTGTAAATTTCGTTGACTTAAATGCAAATAGATTATATAATTATATAGATAAACGAACTCGGAGGCACATATGGCAAAAGAGGTTATTAAAATAATTGCGCAAACTAAAGATTATCTTTGGGGTGGTAACAAGCTCAGAGATTACGGCAAGACTTCGGATAAGGATAAAATTGCTGAAAGCTGGGAGCTTTCCTATCATAAGGACGGCCCTTCTAAAACTGTTAAAGGCGAGCTTTTAAAAGACGTTTTAATGCCAAGTGATTTAGGTAAAAACGTAAACGATTTTGAGGATTTCCCCGTGCTCGTAAAGCTTATTGATTCAGCAGATAATTTATCTGTTCAAGTACACCCAAGCGACGGCTACGCCCTTGAAAACGAAGGTCAGTTTGGCAAGACTGAAATGTGGTACATAGTTGATGCCGACGAGGGCGCAGGTATATATCTTGGACTTAAAGAGGATACTGAAAAGGAAGTATTTAAAAGGGCTATCGACGACGGAACGGTAACCGACCTTCTCAATTTCTACGAGGTAAAAAAGGGTGACTGGTTTTTTATTAAGTCCGGCACTATCCACGCAATAGGTAAGGGCGTTACCGTTTGCGAGATTCAGCAAAACAGCAACTTGACCTATAGAGTTTACGATTTTAAGAGAAAGGGCCCTGACGGAAAGGAAAGACCTCTCCATGTAGAAAAGGCTTTAACCGTTGCTGATTTCAACGCGTTTACGAATATCCGTTTAGACGTAAAAATGGGCAATAAACGACTTATAGGCGCATCTAAATACTTTTCTGCATATTTTGCGGAGGTTAATGGTGACGAGGAATTTGACGTTGACAAAAACACCTTTACTGCTGTGACTTGTATTGAGGGCGAGGGTAGTATAGAGGGTGAAAGGATTTGTAAGGGCGACACGTATTTCGTGCCGGCATCCTACGGTGAGCTTGAAATACAAGGTAATTTAAAATGCATAATGACCGAGGTCAGAAAATACTACATAGGTATAGACCTTGGAGGTACGTTTATCAAGGGCGGTATTTGCGACGACCTTGGCAATATTATCGTAAGCGACAAGGTGCCAACCGAAACAGAGCTTGGCGCAGAAAGAGTTATGGACAACATCTCTAAGCTTGCGTTTATGCTTTTAGACAAAGCAGGACTTTCGGTAAGTGACGTAGAGGGCTTGGGTATGGGTGTCCCGGGTATGATAGACAGTAAAAACGGAACGGTTATTTTCTCAAACAACTTTAATTGGAAGGACGTTAAAATTTGCGAGGGTATCAAAAATCGCACGGGCTTAGACGCGGAAATTTCTAACGATGCAAACGTTGCTGCACTTGGCGAGGCTACCTTTGGCTCGGGCAAGGATTTTGACGATATGATACTGCTTACACTCGGCACAGGCGTTGGCGGTGGCATAGTTGTTGACAACAAGCTCATAGAAGGCAACAAGTGCGCGGGCGCAGAGCTTGGTCATGCCGTTATAGTGGATGGTGGAGAGCAGTGTACCTGCGGTAGAAGGGGTTGTTTAGAGGCTTACGCATCGGCAACTGCACTTATAAGAGATACCAAGCGCGCAATGGAAAGTCATAAAGACAGCAAGATGTGGGAAATCGGTAGCATTGATAAGGTAACGGGCAAAGTGGCTTTCGACTATAAGGACATTGACGTATACGCGAAAGAGGTTGTGGATAACTATATCGAAAAGCTTGCATGTGGAATTACCAACTATGCAAATATCTTTCGTCCGCACGCAGTAATTTTAGGCGGTGGAGTGTGCGCTCAGGGTGATAATCTTATCAAGCCGTTACAAAAAATAGTGGACAGAGACGTGTTTGCAGGCGAGCTTGGCCCCAAGTGCGAGGTGAGAATTGCCGAGCTTGAAAATACTGCGGGTATTTTGGGTGCGGTTGCGCTCGTTATGAATAAAAATTCATAAATTGTAAAATTAGGCGATTTTGTCTTTCACAAAGGTTGACAAAATCGCCTTTTAATTATATACTATTCGTTGTGATATAAATGGGGCAATCCCCCTTAAAGGTAGCATATGACAGATAATTTCTTTAAAATTTCACTTGCAGGCGACTTGGGTAGCGGAAAAAGTACGGTGGGCGCAATCTTAAAAGAGAGATTTGATGCAGAAATCGTGTCTATCGGCAAAATCCAAAGAGCAATGGCATCAGAGCTAAATATGGATACCTGCGAGTTTAATAAGTATCAAGAAACTCACCCCGAATTTGATAAGATTTTAGACGGTAAGCTTGCCGACTACGAGCCACTTAAAGGTAATTTTATCTTTGATTCACGCATGGCTTGGCATTTTGTTCCAAGTGCATTCAGCGTGTATCTTGCGTGCGACGGAAAGGAGGCTGCAAGAAGGGTAATCGGGGCAAACAGACAAGACGAAACCTACGAAAGTGTAGATGAGGCGTATTCAAGGCTACTTCTCAGACGTCAGAGAGAGCAGAAGAGATATTACGACTTTTATAACGTTGACATAACGGATATGGCCAACTATAAGCTTGTCGTCGACACTACCGGCAAAACCCCGCAAGAGGTTGCAGACGAGGTTGTTGCAGGCTGGAAAAAACATTTTGAAAATAATTAATTGGAGATATAAAGATGCATTGGGCTGAAAGATTAGCGGATGAATTAATAGCGGAAAATCCCGGAAAAGAAGAATTTTTGTGCGCAGCGGGCACAAGCCCTTCGGGTTCGGTACATATTGGTAACTTTAGAGATATTGCAACTCCTTATTTTGTTGTAAAGGCTCTTAGAGCAAGGGGCAAAAAAGCAAGGCTTATGCTTTCTTGGGATGATTTTGACAGACTCAGAAAGGTTCCCAAAAATATTGCTCCCATAGCTCCCGATTTTGAAAAGTATATCGGTATGCCATACTGTATGATACCCGACCCATACGGTAAATATTCCTCTTATGCAGAGTATAATGAAAAGGAATACGAAGCATCTCTCGCAGAGATGGGTATTGATATCGAATACCGTTATCAAGGTCAGGAGTATATGTCCGGCAGATACGTAGACGGCATTATAACCGCTATGCATAAGAGAAAGGAAATATACGATATTTTGATGAATTACAAAACTCAGGACAGTGACGAGGGCGAAAGAGAACTATACTACCCGATAAGCGTTTACTGCTCTCAGTGCAAAAAGGATTTTACAACCGTTCTTTCTTACAATGAGGAAACCGAAGAAATCACTTACAGGTGTAAAGCCTGCGGTAAAGAAGAAACGGTAAGCTTAAGGGAATATCACTTGGTAAAGCTCATGTGGAAAATCGACTGGCCAATGCGCTGGGGTGCCGAGGGCGTCGACTTTGAGCCGGGCGGTATCGACCATGCGGCAGCGTCGGGCTCATATGTAGTTGCAAAGGATATAGCAAAAGCGGTTTACGGCGTAAAAGCTCCAAAATTCCAGCCTTATGGCTGGCTTTCTATAGCAGGTCTTGGCGATATGCACTCATCTACGGGCAACAATATTACCCCTGCAACCGTGCTTGAGGTTTACGAGCCCGATATGATCAGATGGCTCTTTGCGAAGTATGCACCAACAGACGGCTTTGCGTTCAATTTCGACGATACGATTATTCGTCATTACAGTGAATTCGACAAGGGCTTAGAGGCTGTAAAGGCAGGTCAGGCAGACGAGTACAACACCTCAGTTTACAACCTTTCTATGCTTAACGGTGTAGACGTAAAGGCAAAGGTTCCTTTCGGTGTTTTGGCATCGGTTGCAACCATAGTTGACTTTAATCCCGAAGCGGTTAGAGATATCTTGGCTAAAATCGGTGTTGAGTTTGACGTTCGCGATGAAGAAAGACTTTTAAGGGTTAAAAACTGGATAACCAAGCATCAGCCCTCAAAGATGTACAAGCTCTTAAGCGAGAGAAACGACGCGTACTATGCAGAGCTTTCCGAAGAGGAAATGGGCGCAATCAAAGGCTTACACGATTATCTTGCAAATAACGATAGCTTTACCGAGCAGGAGATTCAGCAGTATCTCTATTCGCTCATCAATAAGCCCGAGCTTACCAAAAAGGAAAACACAGTTCGTCAGCAAAGATTTTTTGCGGTATTTTATAACGTATTATTCGGTACAGACAAGGGTCCGAGATTATATCTTTTCCTTTCTGCTATCGACAAGTCACAATATATCAATTTGCTTGCGTTTTAATCAAAACATCATAAAAAGCACTGAAACGGCGGAAATTTCCGCCGTTTTTCTTTACCGTAAATTTACCAAAAAAAATTTGGTAAATTTATTTTATAAACTTGAAAAAATACTATATATATGATATACTTAAATTATAGTATACAAAATGGAGGAGTTTTGATGTCTAACAATACTTATAATTCAGACGTAATCAGAATACTCGAGGGGCTTGAGGCTGTAAGAGTAAGACCCGGTATGTATATCGGTTCTACCGGCCCCAGGGGATTGCACCATATTCTTTGGGAAATCGTTGACAACGCCATTGACGAGGCTGCAAACGGATATGCGGATAAAATCGAGGTCGTATTACATAAAGACGGCAGTGTTTCGGTAGAGGATAACGGTAGAGGTATTCCTATCGATACGCATAAGGAGGCGGGTGTTTCTGCCCTTCAGGTCGTATTCACACAGCTTCACGCAGGCGGTAAATTTGATAATAAAAACTATAGCTTTTCGGGTGGTCTTCACGGTGTTGGCGCGGCTGTTACCAACGCTCTTTCGGAGTGGCTTAAGGTAGAGGTTTACAAGGGCACCGTATACCAGATGGAATTCCATAGCTACTACAGCGAGGAAAAGAAAAAGATTATTTCAGGTGAGCCCGTAGGCGCATTAAAGAACACGAGAAAAAAGACGGACAAGCAGGGTACCTACGTTCGCTTTAAGCCCGATGCAAGGGTTTTTGAAACGGTAAATTTCGTGCAAGAAACTATTTCAAAGCGTCTTAGAGAGCTTGCATTTTTAAATAGAGGGCTCACAATTAAGTTTACAGACCTTCGCGATGACGAAAAGTTCTATAGCAAAACGTATAAGTACGACGGAGGTCTTGTAGACTACGTTTTATATCTTGACGAGGGCAAAAACAAGCTTTACGATTTGCCCGTATACGCCAAGGCTGAAAAAGACGGTATTTTGGTTGAATTTGCAATTCAACACACCGATAGCTATACCGAAAGCATTTTCTCCTTCGTTAATAATATTCCCACGCCTGAGGGTGGTACGCACGAGATCGGCTTTAAGTCTGCCGTAACGAGAATTTTAAACGATTTCGCTAAATCGAACAACCTCATAAAAGATAAAGACGTAGCTTTACAAGGCGAAGACTTTAGAGAGGGCATGACGGCTATCGTTTCGGTCAAGATGAAAAACGTCGAGTTTGACGGACAGACCAAAACCAAGCTTGGTAACCCCGAGGCAAAGAGTGCGGTTGAGAGCGCGACGATAGAAGAGCTTGACAGACTTATCAAAAATAAGAAAAACAAGCAGATTTTCGAGGCTATGATTAAAAAGGCACTCGGCGCAGCGAAGGCAAGAAATGCTGCAAGGCACGCCAAAGAGATAGCCAGAGCAAAGAGCGGTGCGGATTCGGCAAAGCTTATTGGAAAGCTTGCGGCATGCTCAAGCAGAAAGGCAGAGCTTAACGAGGTATTTATAGTTGAGGGCGATTCTGCAGGCGGTAGCGCAAAGCAGGGCAGAGACCGTCAGCACCAAGCAATTCTTCCGCTCAGAGGAAAGCCTTTAAACGTTGAAAAGAAAAAGCTTGAGGACGTTTTGAATAACGACGAATTCAGAATGATTATAACTGCCATCGGCACGGGTATCGGCAACGATTTCAATATCAATAACCTGAACTACCACAAGGTTATAATTTTATCCGATGCCGACCAGGACGGCGCACATATAAGGGCAATTCTTTTGACCTTCTTCTTCCGTTATATGAAGCAGCTTATTCAGGAGGGACACGTATATATCGGTATGCCCCCTCTTTACAAGGTTTACAAAAAGGACTTAACCGTTTACGCTTACGATGACAACGAGCTTCAAATGGCAATAGATAAGGTTGGAAGAGGATATCAAATTCAACGCTATAAGGGACTTGGAGAGATGAATCCCGACCAGCTTTGGGATACTACGATGGACCCCAAAAAGAGAGTTTTAATGCAGGTTACCATAGAGGATGCCGCACAAGCGGAAAAGCTTATAACAACCCTTATGGGCGACGATTTAGAGGGCAGAAAGGTGTATATTGCCGAGCATGCAGATTTCAATAAAGAAGATTCCTTTATGGATAGAGTAAAGGCTAAGGAGGAGTAAGATATGGAAGAAATTAAAGACGCAATAATAACAAGTCCGTTAGAGGAAGTTCTTCACAAATCTATGATTCCTTATGCGGAATACGTTATATTAGACAGAGCACTTCCGAGAGTAGAGGACGGCTTAAAGCCCGTTCAAAGAAGAATTTTATATTCTATGTACGACCTTGGAATTACTCCCGACAAGGGATATAAAAAGAGCGCGAGAGTAGTTGGTGACTGTCTTGCAAAATACCATCCTCACGGCGATACGTCCGTATACGACGCAATGGTAAGACTTGCTCAGCCTTACAATATGAGAAACACGCTCGTCGACGGACACGGAAACTTCGGCTCAATCGACGGCGACAGCGCGGCTGCAATGAGATATACCGAGGTTAAGCTTCAGCCTCTTGCATTAGAGCTTGTTACCGACCTTGATAAAGATACGGTAGACTGGCAGCTTAACTTCGACGACTCTACAAAAGAGCCGGAAACCTTACCGGGCAGATTCCCTAACCTATTGGTAAACGGAGCTACAGGTATTGCGGTAGGTCTTGCAACCAATATACCTACTCATAATTTGGCAGAGGTTATAGACGGCGCAGTTGCGTATATCGACAACCCGAAGATTACCTTAGACGAAATGATGAAGATTGTCAAGGGCCCCGACTTTCCTACGGGCGGATATATAATTGCCGGTAACGACCTTAAAACCGCGTATGAAACGGGTAAGGGAAAAATTCAGATAAGAGCTAAAATCAAGCTTGAAAATGCTGAAAACGGCAAAAAGAACCTTGTTATAAGTGAAATTCCGTTCCAGGTAAACAAGGCTCAGCTCCTTTCTAAAATAGCAAGCCTTCAAGAGGCTAATAAGGATGTTTTAGGCGGAATAGCGGATATAGCAGACGAGTCGGACAGATTTGGCATGAGAGCCGTTATAAAGCTTAAGAGGGACGTTAATCCAAAGCCTATTTTAGACTTCCTTTTCAAAAATACTCAGCTTCAGGTGTCATACGGTATCAACATGGTTGCTATTGCAGACGGTAAGCCTAAGCTTATGGGGCTTTTGGAGATTTTGAAATATTATGTGGATTATCAAATCAGTGTAATACTCAGAAGAACTAAATTCGACCTTGCTAAAAACAAGGAGAGAGCACATGTATTAGAGGGTCTTATAATAGCCGTTACCAATATCGACGAGGTAATCAAAATTATTAAAACCTCGCCAGATACTCCTACGGCTAAGCAAAACTTGCGCAAGAGATTTGATATATCCGAAAGACAGGCGCAGGCAATACTTGATTTAAAGCTTGCGAGAATTACCAAGCTTGAGGTGTATAATCTTCAAGAGGAGCTTGCAAATCTTAAAAAGATCATAGACGAATTGCAGTCTATAGTAGATAGCAAGAGAAAGCAAAAGGACGTTGTTAAAAAGGAAATTCTCGTTATCAAAAAGAAGTATAAGGACGACAGAAGGTCGGTTATCGTTTCTTCGGTTGAAGATATTTCTATGGGTAGCGGTGTTCAAGAAAAGTACGTCGAGGATTTTGTGGTGGGCGTAAACGGAAACGATCTTATAAGAAAGGTCAAAGCCGTAACGTACAAAAAATATGCAAACAACAAGACTCCCGCAAAGGGCGAACTGTTTAAATTTAAAGTAGAAACCACAAACGAGCATTTGGTTTACGCCTTTACCAACAAGGGTAACTGCCATAAGATTGACCTTGAGTTTATCCCCGAGGGAAGCGGAGGTCAAAGCGGTGGCGTAAAATTTGCCCAAGTTGTAAAAGCTGCCGAAGCAGGCGAAAGACCGATCGCGTTTTTTGCCGTCAAGGACGAGGAGATGCCGGAGGGCAAGCTCCTATTCTATACTGCAAGCGGTATGGTTAAGCTTTCTCCTTGGAGCGAATACAAGGTGGCTAAGACCTCATTCCAGGCAATTAAGCTTAAGGATAAGGACGAGGTTATAGGCGTAGAATCAGAAAGGGCAGGTAGCGAATTCTTCTTTGCTACCCAATATGGTATGTGTGTACACTGTCACGATACTATTCCCGAATACGGCAGAGTATCAGGCGGTGTAAAGGGCGTAGACGTTGCCGATGGTGACAAGGTTATAACGGCTATGCAAATAGACGAAAATAAGGAATACGACGTTGTTGTTGCAACCTCGTTCGGAACGTTCAAAAAGGTTCTTTTAGGCACTTTAGGCAAGCTTCCAAGGGCAAGAAAGGGCGTTAAAATTGCCGACCTTGGCAGAGAGGGTAAAGAAAAGGTTCTCTTAGCCGAAGCTGTTGCAGACGACGCTGAAATTTATCTTGCTATAGAAGACGAAGAGGGCAACATGTATCACGCAGTAAGCACTGACGTGCCTTTAGAAAGCCGTATGGGCAAGGGTAAGATGCTGCCAAGCGTGGGAATAATCAAATCCAAAGGGGTGTATTCCTTTCGCCTTAAGGGGCATAAGTAAGTCTGAAAGAGAAAATTTAATAAGGACGGAAGTGCCCCTTGAGACAGTTGAGGAGGCATCCTCCTCACACGTTGAGCCTGCTTTGGCAGCAGACAGCGCCGAAGTGGATATAACCGAACAGTTAATTATAGAGAAGGACGATAAAGAGGTTGAAAACGAGGTAGTAATGGAAAAGACGAGAACGGATATTCTTATAGAAAAATCAAAGGTTAACTACAATGCGGTAATAAAAATAATTGGAGATATGTACGATAGGATCTTTTCAAAGGACCCGTCGTTCGGTTACGCAAGAAAAGAATTGTTTGCCGATTATGACTCTTATCTTCAGGCAATTTTAATCAAGCTGTGCTCTGTAAAGGACGATTTTTCTAAAACGGCAATGACCTTTGTGGAAAACGTTACCGATTACGGAAAATTAGTGGAGGGTACTGACTTCAGCTTTTTTGCAGATTGCGCAAAAGAGATGAGAGAGGTGATTTGCCAAAAGGCGGAGGAACGCCTTAAGGACGTGCCCGTCTGCTTCAAGCTTGCAGGTGCCGTTGACAGTGCAAGAGGGCTTGGGGTAACCAAGTCTATGCTTGACGCTACGGTTAAAATTGCATTTAACCTCAAATTTATCGACCCAAATGCCGATTTGAAGGATAATTCTGACGTGATTAGCTCGCTCAAGGCAATTTACGTCTTTGCAAAAGCAAACGGAATTAATATCAAATAATAGGAAAGAAAGATGAAAGTAGTCGTTGTAGGATGTGGAAAAATAGGGCAGACTATAGTGAGCAGCTTACTTAAAGAAAAGCACGACCTTTTGTGCATAGACAGTGATCCTGCCATTATAAACGAAATTACTAACAGCTTTGACGTTATGACAATTTGCGGTAACGGTATTTCTTACGACGTTTTAAAAGAGGCGGGTATAGAAAAAACCGAACTGTTTATCGCTGTAACGGGCTCTGACGAGTTTAATATGCTAAGCTGTCTTGCTGCAAAAAAGCTCGGTGCAAAGCAAACTGTAGCGAGAATCAGAAATTCAGAGTATAACACCTCGAGCTTGGAGTTTATGAAGGAGAGCTTAAATCTTTCTATGGCAATAAACCCTGAAAAGTTCACGGCTGAGGCATTGTACAATCTTCTCAAATTGCCATCTGCAATAAAGGTAGATACCTTCACAAGCAGAAAATTTGAGATAGTCGAGTTAATAGTTAAAAAGGGCTCTGCGCTTATAGGTATGTCTTTGATTGATATGAGAAAGAAATTCTCGGGTAAATTCCTTATAGGCGTAATTGAGAGAAGAAACGAGGTGTTTATCCCCAACGGCTCTATGACCGTTTGTGAGGAGGATAAAATTTGCGTTGTGTGCGCAAATTCAGATACTCATAAGGTGCTTATAGAGCTTGGATTCCTGCAAAAGGAAGCCAAAGACGTAATTATATTGGGCGGCAGCAAAAGTGCCCATTATCTTGCTGAAAAGCTACTTAAGGGGCGCACTAACGTAAAGATTATTGAAAAGAACAGGGATAGGTGCGAGGAGCTTTGTGAGAGTCTGCCAAGCGGTGTAGACGTAATTTGCGGAGACGGCATGTCGCAGGATATTCTTTTAGAAGAGGGAATTTCAACAACCGATGCCTTGGTTGCTTTGACGGGCAGTGACGAGCAAAATATTTTAATATCCTTTTATGCAATGAATCAAAGCGTGCCAAAGGTTATATCAAAGGTAAACAGAAACGAGCTTTCAGAGCTTTCTGAAAAGCTTGGTCTTGACTGTATAGTTTCACCAAAGCATATAATTGCAGATATATTGGTCAGATACGCAAGAGCGCTCAACGCTACGGTCGGTAGCAAGGTTGAATCTCTTTACAGCTTATTGGACGGTGAGGCAGAGGCTTTGGAGTTTATCGTTATGCAAGACTTTGAATATACCGATATTCCGCTTAAAAGGATGCAGCTTAAAAAAGACGTGCTGATTGCAGGAATAATGAGGGGAAACGATGCGTTTATCCCCGGAGGTGAAGATTGCATAAAGGCAAACGACAAGGTAATTATTATTGCAAAGGGCAAATCTCTCTATTCACTCACAGAAATAATTGAAGGAAGATAAAAGTAGACTATGAATTATAAAATGATTTTTTACACGGTAGGAAAGGTCGTTTTGATAGAGGCGTGTTTACTTTTCTTACCTCTTATCACTGCGCTTATCTACGGCGAGTGGTGGGTAGCCGTAAGCTTTGCAATTACAATGGCTATTGCCTTTGCAGTATACGGCTTATCTAAATTTTGCTTTACGCCAAGGGATGCGATTATATTCTCTAAAGAGGGGCTTATAATCGTTTCTCTCGCTTGGCTTATCATGTCCTTTATCGGATGCTTGCCGTTTGTAATCAGCGGTGAAATATCCTCATTCGTAGATGCTTTATTTGAAACGGTGAGCGGTTTTACCACGACCGGTGCAAGCATACTCACAAACATTGAGGGCTTAAGTCACGGCAATTTGTTCTGGCGTAGCTTTACCCATTGGATAGGCGGTATGGGTATACTCGTTTTCGTA
This sequence comes from Clostridia bacterium, assembly GCA_017504655.1. GTDB lineage: Bacteria > Bacillota > Clostridia > Christensenellales > Borkfalkiaceae > UBA10281. Next base: position 12,205 of record JAFVQT010000011.1, read on the forward strand.
ATGGCGGTAGCGAGCAAAAATAACGATAGGTCAATACATATTTTAAGAGCGGAAATACCCGGACCTACCGTGGATAAGTTGGTGCCGAGAGCAAGGGATACGGCTAAGATTCTGTATTTAATATACATAGCGATGACAGCCATACTCATCGTTATGCTTCTGTTTGGCGGTATGCCTTTATTCGACAGCATTTTGCACGCGTGCGGAACTGCGGGTACAGGCGGTTTCGGAACAAAAAACAACAGTATTGCAGGCTATAGCCCTTACAGTCAATGGGTAATTGCAATATTTATGTTTTTGTTCGGTATAAACTTTAACCTTTATTATCTTGTACTTCTCGGTAAGATAAAGGACGTTTTTAAAAGTGGAGAGCTTTGGACTTATTTCTTTATAGTGTTTGGGGCAATTGCTATAATTACGGGTAATATCTTAGCTACCTGTCATAGCTTTGGCGAGGCAATCAGACTCTCTGCGTTCCAAGTTACCTCTATTATATCGACGACAGGCTTTTCAACCGCAAATTTCGACACGTGGCCAACACTGTCTAAGAGCATACTCCTTATTCTTATGCTCGTGGGTGGATGCGCAGGCTCTACTGCAGGTGGCTTTAAGGTGTCCAGAGTAGTACTGCTTGGCAAGAGCTTGAAAAGGGAATTTAAAAGGGTTTTACACCCCAGAACCGCAAGTGTTATAAAGGATAACGGCAAGAGAGTAGACGAAGCAACCGTAAACGGTGTAATGAGCTATCTGACAGTATACGTTGCTTGTCTTATTGCAATATTTTTGATAATATCCTTTGAGCCGTTCGGGTTAGAAACAAATCTTTCTGCGGTGGTTGCCTGCTTTAACAACGTAGGCCCCGGGCTTGCGGGAGTAGGACCGGCGTCAAATTTCAGTATATATACAGACTTTAGTACGGTTGTTTTAACCTTTGCCATGCTACTTGGCAGGCTTGAAATATATCCGATCCTACTTACACTGCTTCCAAGCACTTGGTTAAGGAAATAAATATGAAGAATTTTGATATAAAGACTAAGATAACTTTTGGTAAAAATGCCTTAGCAAGGCTTAAAGAAATTAAAAGCGATAAAATATTTATCGTTACAGACCCCTTTGTCGTGTCAAGCGGGCTTATAGATTACATTCAACGGCCATTGGAGGCTACTGATGCTAAAATAACGCTTTTCAGCGACGTCGTGCCTGACCCACCTATAGATAAAGTTATAAAAGGGGTAAGCTCGGCATTAGACTGCAGAGCAGACTATATTTTAGCCGTTGGCGGGGGCTCTGCAATGGATACCGCTAAGGCTATTCGTAAGTTTGCAAACGGTATAGACGGCGGATATATGCCTAAGCTTATATGTATACCGACTACATCCGGTACGGGTAGTGAGGTTACCTCGTTTGCGGTTATTTCAGATGGGGAAAAGGGGAAATTTCCGTTATCCTCTGACGATATGCTTCCTGACGAGGCTATACTCGATGAGATTTTGGTAAAAAGTGTGCCGGCGTCTGTCACTGCCGACACGGGCATGGACGTAATAACTCACGCGATAGAGGCTTACGTCAGCACGAATAACAACGAGTTTTCAGGCGCGCTTGCAGAAAAAGCCGTAGAAATTTGCGGGCAATTTTTAGTAAGGTCATACGCAGACTGTAACGATGCTCACGCAAGGAGAAAGATACATATCGCCTCCTGTCTTGCAGGGTTGGCGTTTAATTCTGCATCTCTCGGCTTAAATCACGGTATGGCGCATCAATTAGGTGCAAGATTTCATATTCCTCACGGAAGAGCAAACGCCATTTTGTTACCTTACGTTATTGAATATAACAGCGATATCAGGTCATCCTCAAGAAGTCAGAAGGAATACCGCTCGTGCGTAAAAAAATACTGCAACATTGCAAGAATTTTAGGTGTCAGCAATCTTAATGAGGTTACCACGGTCAGAGCTATTGTAAGCTACCTGCAATTTATGATGCAGGAGATGAATATGCCACTTAAGGTTTCGCAGGTTATGGGTATAGATGAAAAGCAGTATATGAGTGCTATTGAAGAGATGGCAGAGGCTGCCTTAAAGGATTCCTGTACGGCAACAAATCCGAGAGTGCCAACTAAGGAAGAGGTTATCGAGCTATACAAAAAGATATGGTAAACAAAAATTTAAAAGAAACAGTAAAAAACGCAAAATATTTTTTGCTTGATATGGACGGAACGCTTTATATTGGCGATAAGCTTATAGGCGATATGGATAAGACTCTTGCTACGCTTAGGCAGTGTGGGAAAAAGATTATTTATCTGACTAACAATTCGTCTAAAAGCAAGCAAAGGTATGAAGAAAAGCTACAAAAAATTGGGCTTTTTGACCCACGTGATACGGTATATACATCGGGCATTGCCACAGCAGAGTATTTAAATTCGTCATTTAAGGGTAAAAGCGTGTACCTTATGGGCACGGACGCCCTTAAAAAGGAGTTTGAAGAGATAGGTGTTAATTTGGTTGAAGACAAAACGCCCGACGTGTGCGTGCTTGCATACGATACAGAGCTTACCTACGATAAGCTTTGCAGATTTGTAACCTATTTAAAAAGGGGGGCGTATTATATTGCAACTCACCCCGACGTAAACTGTCCTCATCCCGAGGTGTTTATTCCCGATGCGGGCGCGTTTATAAAGCTTATAGAGGCATCTACGGGCATGCTCCCTGCTGAAATTATAGGTAAGCCCTTTGACGGTATGGGTAAAAACCTTATGAGGGCTTTAGGGCTTGGCAAGGATAAATTTATTATGGTAGGGGATAGACTGCATACAGATATTGCTTTTGGCAATAATTGCGGTTTTGCATCTGTATTAGTGCTTAGCGGAGAGTCCGATTTAGATGATATTGGCAAAATAGAGGGTAAACCCGACTTTGTTTTAAACAGTTTAAACGATATTATTGATTACTTATAAGGAGCTAATATGTTTGACGTAGCCGTGATTGGTGGAGGAGTTATAGGCGGGCTTATTTTAAGGGAGCTGTCTGCTTACGACATAAAAATCTGTCTGCTTGAAAAAGAGAGCGACGTTGCCATGGGGCAAAGCAAGGCAAACAGCGGAATAGTTCACGCAGGGTTTGACGCCAAGCCTGATTCGTTAAAGGCAAAGTTTAACGTTTTAGGCAATCGTTTGATGCCCCAAATTACCAAAGAGCTCGGTGTTAAGTACAAAAATAACGGCTCGTTGGTATTGGCTTTTTCTCAAGAGGAGATGAAGACCTTAGAGGAGCTTAAGTCAAGGGGAGAAGAAAACGGCGTAGAAGGGCTTGAGATAATTTCTCAAGAGGAGCTGATAAAAAAAGAGCCAAATGTTTCAAAGAAAGCAATAGGTGCGCTTTACGCTCCCACGGGCGGAATAGTGTGCCCATACGAGCTGACTTTAGCATCAATTGGCAACGCTATGGACAACGGCGCAGAGCTTTTTACCAAATTTGACGTATGCGAGATAAAAAAGGACGTAGATTTTATAATTACGGCTGAAGACGGCAGGCAGATTACTGCAAAAGCCGTTATAAACTGCGCGGGCTACGGCAGTCAGAAAATTGCAAATTTTATAGGTGATTTTTCTTTTACTGTAGGTGGAAGAAAGGGCGAGTATATACTTTTAGACAGACAGAGCGGGGGCTTTGCATCTCACACTCTGTTTTGCACGCCTACAAAAAAGGGAAAGGGAATTTTAGTTTCGCCGACCGTTGACGGAAATATACTGCTCGGGCCTACTGCAGAGGAGGTTGATTTTGACGACCGCACGACGACTTCAAACGGACTGCAATCGGTAATTTCAAAGGCAAACGAAATGTGCCAAGGAGTGCCTCATCATACGGCTATAACCTCTTTTGCGGGGGTGAGAGCATACTCAGACAGACACGACTTCATTATTGAAGAAAGTAAGGTGCAAAAGGGATTTTTTAACTGCGCAGGCATAGAGTCGCCCGGGCTCACCTCAGCCCCTGCGATTGCAAAGCACGTTGCAGGCGAGCTTATCGGCAAGACCCTTAACCTTAAGAAAAAAGAAAATTTTAACCCGATAAGAAAGCCCGATTATTTCTTTTCTGAATTGAGCGTTGAAGAAAAAAACGAAATAATAAAAAAAGACCCCGCTTACGGCAGAATTATTTGCAGATGCGAGCAAATAACCGAAGGGGAGATTATCCGTGCTTTAACTGAAAATCCAAGGGCAACCGATATAGACGGAGTAAAGCGCAGAACGAGAGCAGGTATGGGTAGATGCCAAGGCGGATTTTGTCAGCCGTACGTTGCCGAAATTATAGCAAGGGTAAACGGAACGGATATAGAAACCGTTACAAAAAACGGCAAGGGCTCAGAGCTTTTAGTGGGGAAAACAAAATGAAAAATTACGATATAGTTATAATCGGCGGTGGACCTGCAGGGCTTGCCGCTGCCGTTTCGGCATACGATAACGGAGTAAAAAGCATATTGATTTTGGAAAGGGACGAATGCTTGGGCGGAATACTCAATCAATGCATTCACAACGGCTTTGGACTCACTCGCTTTAAAGAGAGCATGACAGGGCCGGAATACGCATACAAATTTATAGAAGAGGTACAAAAAAGGGGTATAGAGGTAAGCTTAAACACAACCGTTTTATCCCTTACCAAAGACAAGGTAGTAACGGCAATAAACAGTCAAGAGGGCGTTACATTAATCAAGGCAAAGGCAGTTATTTTGGCTATGGGCTGCAGAGAAAGAAGTCGTGGTGCGTTAAACGTTGCAGGGGCGAGGGTTGCAGGTATTTATTCTGCCGGTACAGCCCAAAAATACGTAAACGTAAAGGGCTATCTGCCGGGTAAAGACGTGGTTATTTTAGGCTCGGGCGATATCGGGCTTATAATGGCAAGACGAATGACCTTAGAGGGCGCAAAAGTCCACGCCGTTTGCGAAATAATGCCACACTCAAGCGGTCTTAAAAGAAACATCGTTCAGTGCTTGAACGATTTTGATATTCCGCTTTATCTGAGTCACACGATAACGAGAATAGACGGAGATAAGCGTGTAACCGGTGTTGAAATTTCGGCAGTAGACAGTGACAAAAAACCAATAAAGGGCAGTGAAAAATATATAAAATGCGATACCGTGCTGTTTTCGGTCGGACTTATCCCCGAAAACGAGCTTTCTAAGGAGGCGGGCATAAGGCTTTCGCCAAAGACAAAGGGCGCAGAGGTTTACCAAAACAGAGAAACCGACGTGAGCGGTATTTTTGCATGCGGAAACGTTTTGCAGGTGCACGACCTCGTTGATTTCGTATCCGAGGAATCCGAGCTTGCGGGCAAAAGTGCAAGCGAATACGTTTTAAACGGCGAGGCTGAAAAGAATGCAATAAACTGCATAGCAGGCGCAAATCTTTCTTACGTTTTACCGCAAAGAATAGATAAAAACGCAGGCGGAAGCGTAACGCTGTTTTTTAGGACCTCGGGCGTGTTTAAAAACTGTAAAATTACCGTTCAAGACGGTCAAAAGACCCTGTTGGAGATAAAAAAGAGAGTTGCCGTTCCGGGCGAAATGGAAAGAGTAAATTTAACCGAAGATAAAATAAAAAGCATTGTAGGCGAGCTAACCGTTGGCTTAGAGGAGGGCGTATGAAAAAGATTAGTTTAACTTGCGTGGAATGCCCCTTAGGCTGTGATATTACCGTTGAATTAGACGGAGAAAGGGTGGTGTCCGTAGCAGGCAACACCTGTCCTCGCGGTGAAAAGTATGCTAAAGCAGAGGTTGTTTGCCCCAAAAGGGTGCTTACAACCACGGTCAGATTAGAAAACGGAAAAATGCTACCTGTAAAGACCAATCAGCCTATAGAAAAGAGCCTGACGTTTAACGCAATGCAAAGGGTAAGTAAGGTGACCGTGGCATCGCCGATAAAAATAGGCGACGTTATAGTTAAGGATTTGTACGAGGGAATTGATCTTGTCGCATGCGCTAACTCAGATTAAAAAGGCGGGCGCGTAAACCTTATATATAATAGGAGATAACTTATGAAAATAATTCCTATCAATGATATTTGCAATAAATATTCTACCGAAAAAGACTTTTTAAAAGAAGATAACAGATATTGGTCGCAAATAGAAAAAATAGCTTTAGAAATTAAAAATAAAAGCCAAACAAACCCGATACTCCTACTTTCGGGGCCGTCGGGATCGGGCAAAACGACGACAGCGCAGAGGATAGAGAGCATTTTAGAAGATTACGGAGTAGAAACGCACGCTATTTCTTTAGACAGTTATTTTTCTACTCTTCCCAAGGAGCTTATTCCAACCTCTGACTTAGAGTCACCCGAAAGGCTTGATAAAGACCTTTTAGCCGAGCATATAGACTGCCTTTTAAAGTGCAAGGAAATAGAGCTTCCCGAATTTGATTTTGCCAACACAAGGCAGTTAAAATCGGGCATTAAAATTAAAAGAAAGCCTAACGAAATAATCATTTTTGAGGGTATTCACGCGTTAAATCCCGATGCAGTTCCCGTTTTAGAGGGCGAATCTAAAATGTATATAAGCGTAAGAACGAGGGTAGAATATGGCGACGGCAAGCTTTTACATCCGCGCTATATAAGACTGCTGAGAAGAATGAGCCGTGATATGCGATTCAGAGGGCGCGAGCCTATCGACACGCTCAGCTTTTTTGCAAGTGTAGAAAGAGGTGTTGACAATTTTGTAAGTCCGTACAAAATTTATGCAGACTATTCAATAGACACCTTTATCGAGTACGAGCCACTCGTTTATCGCGACGAAATGCTGGCAAAGCTTATCTCAACGAGAGGGCTTGCAAGTGGATACGAAGAGAGAGTTTTAGAGCTTTTAATAGATTTTTTGCAGTCTTACGAGGGTAAAAATCCTGATTTAGCTCCTAAAAAGTCGCTGATTCGCGAGTTTATCGGTCAAAAATAAGTTTGTGCAAAAGGAGTACTCTATGAAAACAAGATTTATAAAAATTTTGCTTTTAGCGCTTTGCGTTAGCTTTGCGCTTTTTGCCGTTTCTTGTAATAATAACAACGAGGAATCTGCAAAAGAAAGCATTACTCAAAGCACGGTTGAATCTGTGCACGAATGTGACTACACCGAATTAAGATATAACTCAACTCACCACTGGTATGAATGTGGTTGCGGTGAAAAAGGAGAGGAGCAAGCACATGCAGGTGGCACGGCAACCTGCGAGGAGTTAGCTGTTTGCGACGTCTGCCGTGAAGCCTACGGCACATACGGTAGACATAATATGGTAGAGGGCGAGTGCACCGTTTGTGGCGCAAAAGAAAGTCAAGGTCTTGAATACGAGCTCAATGCAGA
>JAFVQT010000012.1 GCA_017504655.1 Clostridia bacterium
AGGCGACGGCGTAACGAGTATTGGTGAAAGAGCGTTCTCTAATTGCGACAGTTTAACAAGCGTAGAAATCCCCGATAGCGTAATTACAATAGGTGACGATGCGTTTTATTATTGTAGAAATTTATCAAACGTAGAGATAGGCGACGGTGTAACGAGTATTGGAGAAGATGCGTTCTCTTGGTGCGACAGTTTAACAAGCGTAGTAATAGGCGACGGCGTAACGAGTATTGGATATAAAGCGTTCTATGATTGCACCAGTTTAACAAGCGTATATTATAAAGGTACAAGTAGCGAGTGGAGAAGTATTTCAATAGACCCATATAATGAAGATTTAACAAACGCTACGAGATATTATTATATCGAAAACGAGGCTGACGTGCCGACCGGCGGTGGCAACTATTGGCACTATGATGAAGAGGGCAATATTGCTATTTGGTAAATAAGCTATAAGATTTTTTGTTAAGGATAAGCAAACGAAAGCTTTAATAATATTTTACTTTAGCCTTCCCCGTTGGGGGAAGGCTTTTTATATATTGTATAATACCAAAGCCCTCAACGAAAAAGGACTGACAAAAAAGCTCAACAGTAGCAAAACGCACAACGAAAAAAGGTGGGTAAAAGCTAAAAAGCAGAAAAAACACTCCACGGCAATCGCCGTGGGGCGTTTTTGTAATAGTCTATCAGTATAATAAAAGTGGAGGAGTGTTTATACATAATATAAAAGTGGGCGACTGAATTTCAGTCGCCCACAGTTTGCAAACAGAAAAAACGCCCCGTTGCGATTTCGCAACGGGGCGTAAGTTTTATTTTAATAAAACTAATTATTTATTAGCAAGTCTTTTATAAGAATTAAGTCTTGCAGTGTTTTCTTCCTCTGCAACGTCGAAGAGCTTTTCAGCAAGCTCAGGTTGAGATTTCTTCAAGGTTGCATATCTGTTTTCGCCAAGAAGGAAATCCTTATAGCTTGCAGTAGGATCCTTACTGTCTAAGGTGAACGGATTTACGTCCGTGCCAATCTTATCGGGGTTGTATCTGTAAAGGTGCCAGTAGCCTGCGTCAACAGCCTTCTTACCCTCGATTTGAGAGTTAGACATCTTAATACCGTGGTTGATACAAGGAGCGTAGCAGATAAGGAGCGAAGGTCCGTCATAAGCCTCAGCCTCTACGATAGCGTTGAGGAACTGTTGCTTGTTTGCGCCCATAGAGCACTGTGCAACGTAAACGTAGCCGTAGCTCATAGCCATCATACCAAGGTCCTTTTTCTTAACTCTCTTACCGCCTGCAGCGAACTTAGCAACAGAGCCGGTAGGAGTAGACTTACTTGCCTGACCGCCGGTGTTAGAGTAAACCTCGGTGTCTACAACTAAAACGTTAACGTCTTCACCCATAGCAAGCACGTGGTCAAGGCCGCCGTAGCCGATATCGTATGCCCAACCGTCGCCACCGATAATCCAGATAGATTTCTTAATTACGCAGTCAAGGCTCTTTTCAACCTCTTTAAGGAGCTCTTTAAGCTCGCCCTTGTTGTTCTTGATTGCAGATGGAAGAGCAATCTCTAAGGTCTTTGCAACCTGCTTAGTGATGTCTGCGCTCTTCTTGTTTTCAAGCCAAAGCTTGAACGCCTCGCCAACTCTTCCGCGGAGGTTGAGGTCAAGAGCTCTTCTCATCATATCTGCAAGCTTAGCTCTTCTTTGAGAGTAAGCAAGGTTAAAGCCGTAGCCGTATTCAGCGTTGTCCTCAAACAAGCTGTTAGCCCAAGCAGGACCCTTGCCCTCAGCATTCTTGGTGTAAGGACAGGTTGGAGAAGAACCGCCGTAGATTGAAGAACAGCCGGTAGCGTTAGCAACAACCATTCTGTCACCGAACATCTGAGTAATAACCTTGATATAAGGAGTTTCGCCACAGCCTGCGCATGCGCCGGAGAACTCGAAGAGAGGCTTGTTAAATTGTGAGCCCTTAACGGTGGTTGGCTTAAATACGCTTGCAGTGTCAACAGCAGGAACGGTTTCACTGAATTCGTAGTTTACGGTTTCGTCAGCTACTGCAGACTCTAAGGTTACCATAGTGATAGCTCTCTTGTCTTCCTTAGTAGGACATACGGTAGCACAAACCTCACAGCCCATACAGTCAAGCGGACTGATTTGCATTCTGTATTCATAGCCCTTCATGCCGATAGCAGCCTTAGTTTTGAAGGTTGCAGGTCTTTCACTGCCTTCCTTAACAAGGATAGGACGGTAACAAGCGTGAGGACATACGAAAGCACATTGGTTACATTGGATACAGTTATCTGCGTTCCATGCAGGAATCTTAACTGCAACACCGCGCTTTTCAAACTTGGTGGTTCCGGTAGGAACAGAGCCGTCTGCATTGAATGCAGAAGAAGGAAGCTTATCACCCTTTAAGGTAAGAATTGGGTGAACGACTGACTTGAAGTATTCGTCATCGGCAACCTTTGCAGGGTCAGCACCGTCTGTAGCAGTAGCCCAGGATGCAGGTACTGCGATTTCCTTAAGCTCAGAGGATGCCTTGTCGATTGCAGCGTAGTTCATGTTAACAACTGCGTCACCCTTCTTGCCGTAAGACTTTTTAACGTATTGCTTCATCCAGTCTTCAGCCTCTGCATAAGGCATGATTTCAGGGTTAATCTTGAAGAATGCAGCTTGCATGATTGCGTTTGTTCTTCCGCCAAGGCCGATGCCCTGAGCAATCTTTATAGCGTCGATAACGTAGAGCTTAGCGTTCTTTTTTGCTAAGGTCTGCTTCATGGTAGCAGGAAGGTTCTTAGCAAGAGCGTCTACGGTATCCCATTCACAGTTAAGAAGGAACTTGCCACCGTCTTTAAGGTCGGTAACCATATCGTATCTGGTTACGTAAGAAGGCTGTGAGCATGCGATGAAGTCTGCAGCGTCGATAAGGTAAGAGGACTGAATAGGAGTCTTACCGAAACGGAGGTGAGATACGGTGATACCGCCGGACTTCTTAGAGTCGTAGAAGAAGTAGCCTTGAGCATACATGTCGGTGTGGTCACCGATAATCTTGATTGAGTTCTTGTTTGCGCCAACCGTACCGTCAGAGCCAAGACCGTAGAACTTACAGCTTACAGTGCCCTCGGGAGCTGCGTTGTATTGAGTGGAGAAATCAAGAGAGGTGTTGGTTACGTCATCGTAGATACCAACGGTGAAGTGGTTCTTAGGATTGTCAAGCTCAAGGTTTTTATAAACTGCGTAAACCATTGATGGGTTGAATTCCTTAGAGCCAAGGCCGTATCTACCGCCAACAACCTTAATCTTCTTCTTGCCGTTTTCTAAAAGTGCGGTACAAACGTCGAGGTAAAGTGGCTCGCCGAGAGAACCGGGCTCTTTAGTTCTGTCTAAAACAGCAATCTTCTTTGTGGTCTTTGGAAGTGCCTTTAAGAAAGCCTTAGTAGCGAAAGGTCTGTAAAGTCTTACCTTTACAACGCCTACCTTGTGACCCTCTGCGTTCATCTTGTTGATGGTTTCTTCAATGGCGTCAGCACCGCTACCCATAACTACGATTACGTTTTCAGCGTCAGGTGCGCCTACGTAGTCGAAGAGGTGATAGCTTCTGCCGGTCAATGCAGAAACCTTGTCCATCATCTTCTGAACGATAGCTGGGGTAGCCTCGTAATACTTGTTAGCGGTTTCTCTGTTTTGGAAGTAAGTATCACTGTTTTGAGCAGTACCCTTTTGAATTGGGTGATCGGGGTTAAGAGCTCTTGCTCTGAAATCCTCGATATCCTTGATATCTACGAGCTTTCTCATATCCTCGTAGTCGATAGCTTCAATCTTAGAAACCTCGTGACTGGTTCTGAAACCGTCGAAGAAATGAAGGAAAGGAACCTTAGTTTTTAAGGTAGAAAGGTGAGCAACGAGAGCTAAGTCCATAACCTCTTGAACAGAGTTGGAAGCAAGCATTGCAAAACCCGTTTGACGGCATGCCATAACGTCAGAGTGGTCGCCGAAAATATTAAGAGAATGAGCAGCGAGAGCTCTTGCGCTTACGTGGAATACGCAGGGGAGAAGCTCGCCCGAAATCTTGTACATATTGGGGATCATAAGGAGTAAGCCTTGAGAAGCCGTATAAGTTACGGTTAAAGCACCTGCTGAAAGAGCGCCGTGAACTGCGCCTGCAGCACCTGCCTCAGATTGCATTTCTGCAAGTCTCAAGGTTTGACCGAACATGTTAGTTCTGCCTACAGTTGCCCATTCATCCGCTACTTCTGCCATTGGAGAAGAGGGAGTGATCGGGTAAATTGCCGCTACTTCAGAGAACGCGTACGCAACGTGGCTCGCAGCGGTGTTACCGTCGATTGTCATTACTTTCATTTAAGTAACCTCCGTGTATAAAATATATTTTTTTTGATTATTTGAGTCGGCTGTCGTTTAAGTTTATATATAAACTGAAACGGGGTTTGCCGAGATAAACCTTATACATTATATATCATAAAAGCGGTTAAGTCAATGAATTTTAAAAAATTTTAGTAAATTTATTAATAAATTTAATAATTATCAGGGTGATAAGCCTTAAAATTTTTCCAACTGTTTTTAAGTGGGTTAAAATGCTTGTTAAAAAATGGGGATGTGTGTTATAATAAACGTTATGCAGGCAATAGAATTTAAAAACGTGAGTTTCGGCTACGGAGATACGGATAGCCGTCAAGAGGTTTTAAAAAACCTTACTCTCACCATAAAGCAAGGCTCGTTCGTAGCACTGCTTGGCAGAAACGGAAGCGGTAAATCCACTTGCGCAAGGCTTATCAACGGTCTTTTGACTCCAAACGAGGGCACTGTTACCGTGTTTGGTATGGATACGAGGGATAAGAAAAATCTCTTTGAGATAAGAAAAAGAGCCGGTATGGTTTTTCAGAATCCCGACAACCAGCAGATAGCGTCTATCGTAGAGGACGACGTTGCTTTCGGCCCCGAAAATATCGGTGTTCCACGTGAAGAGATAAAAAAGAGGATAGATTACGCCCTCAAGGCCACCGGTACGGAGGAGTTTCGCCATAGCGAGGTTGCAAGGCTTTCGGGCGGACAAAAGCAAAGGGTGGCAATAGCCGGCGCAATAGCAATTTGTCCCGATATTTTAATTTTAGACGAGTCCACCTCAATGCTCGACCCAAAAGGCAGAAAAGAGGTAATCGAGGTTGTCAGAGCCTTAAACAGAGAAAGGGGTATGACCGTTATTGATATAACTCACTATATGGACGAGGCTGTAGAGGCCGACGAGATATGTATTATGGGCGACGGTGTTATTCTTGCCCAAGGTTCGCCAAGTCAGATTTTCGCTCAAAGGGATATTATAATGGCGAGTGGCTTGGAGCTCCCCGTACCTGCGAGAATTGCCGACGCGCTTAAAAAAGAGGGCTTGCCCTTGCCCGACGGAATACTTACCAAGGAGGAGCTTTCCAAGTCGTTATGCGAATTGTTGCAGAAAATTTAACCTTCACCTACAATAAAAAGAGTAAGTTTGCCGTAGATGCGTTAAAGGATGTTTCTTTAACGATAGAAGAGGGTAGCTTTTTCGGTATAATAGGGCATACCGGCAGCGGTAAGTCTACCTTTATTCAGCATTTAAACGGCATTATCCCCGTGAGTGCGGGTAAGCTTACGGTAGGAGATATAAATCTTGCCGATAAGAAGAAAATAGTAAAAAAGAGGTATAAAGAGCTGCGTTCTAAGGTGGGAATGGTCTTTCAGTATCCCGAATATCAGCTTTTTGCGGAAACAGTCTTTGAGGACGTTGCCTTTGGATATAGGAATTTTTATCCGAACAGCACTCAGGAAGAGGTCAAAAGGGCAGTGTTTAATGCTCTCAGCATGGTAGGGCTTGTGCACGATTGCATCAATAAATCCCCACTCGATTTGTCGGGCGGGCAAAAGAGAAGGGTTGCCATTGCAGGCGTTTTGGTGTCAAATCCCGAGGTGCTCGTTTTAGACGAGCCGGTTGCAGGGCTTGACCCAATCGGTAAAAACGAGCTTATGAAAATGCTCCACTCCCTGCACGGAAGCGGTGCTGTAAAAACTGTAATTATCGTTTCTCACGATATGGACGAGGTTTGCGAAAACTGTACCGACGTTGCAGTTTTTTCTGAGGGAAAAATTGTTTTTTCGGGTAAGCCCAAGGACGTGTTTAGGCGTTCTGAAGAGATGAACGGGCTTCGCTTGGGAGTGCCCGTTACAGGCTATCTTATAGACGAGCTTAAAAATATAGGTGTACAAATAGACTCGGATTTTACCAGAGAGGACTTTGCGAAAAAAATCGCTGATTATTATAAAAATATTAAATAATCGACTTATAGACGTGTATTTTAGGAGAAATAATGCTTTCTGACGTTACTTTCGGTCAGTATTACCAGGCGGACTCGTTCGTTCATAAAATGGACCCGCGGGTTAAGATACTGCTTTTAATTGCATATATAGTAATGGTTTTTGTGGCGAAGACCTTTCTGGGACTTTTTGCTACGCTTATCTTTTTACTTGTGACCGTAGTTGCGTCTAAGGTGCCAATCGGTTCGGTATTAAAGAGTATAAAAGCCATTTTGTTTTTAGTCGTGTTTACGGCAATATTGAATATTTGCTTTTACAGCCCAAAAAATGGGGACACCCATTTGTTCTGGGTGGTGTATACCGAGGGATTGATATCCGCAGGCTTTTTAGCACTCAGGCTCGTATCCCTCGTAATGGGTAGTGCAGTACTGACCTTGACTACTACGCCCGTAAGCTTAACCGACGGTATAGAGAGCTTGCTTAAGCCTCTCTCACTCGTTAAATTCCCCGTACACGATTTAGCACTCATAATGTCTATCGCTCTTCGCTCTATTCCAACCTTAGCAAACGAAACGGAGAGAATTATAAATGCCCAGAAGGCAAGGGGCGCAGAGTTTGACAGTGGAAATATAATCAAAAAGGCAAAGGCATTGATTCCCGTTTTAATACCGCTTCTTATAAGTGCGTTTCGCCGTGGCGACGAGCTTGGCGATGCTATGGACGCAAGGTGCTATTCGGGCAGTAAGGTTAGAACCAAGTATAAAAAGCTCACTCTTACCTTTAGGGATTTAGTTGCCACTTTAGTCGTTGCCATTGCAATTACGGGCGTAATTATGCTTAACGCATACGACGCTCAAATTATGCTTATGTTAGCAAAAATATGGGGATAATCGCGCTATATGAGGGTTTTTATTAAGATTGAGTATGACGGAACCAACTATTTTGGCTGGCAAATTCAGCCAAAAGGTAAAACCGTTCAAGAGGAAATAGAAAAGGCAGTGTTTACTCTCACGGGCGAAAGATGTTCGGTTATAGGCAGTGGGCGTACGGATAGCGGAGTGCATGCGCTTGGACAAATTGCGCATTTTGATACACAGAGCAGTGTTCCCGCAGAGAGGTTTGCGCCTGCGCTCAATCAGTTTTTACCCGACGATATTAAGGTAATAGATAGCTACGAAGTAAGCGATGATCTGCACGCAAGGTATTCCGCCAAGAGAAAAACCTATCAATATAAAATATACGTGTGCAAGCATCCGCGCCCGCTATACGAAAGATATTTTGCAAGGGTGGATTATGAGTTAGACTGCGTAAAGATGAACGATGCCTGCAAATATTTTTTGGGTAAGCACGATTTTGCGTGCTTTTTGGCATCAGGCTCTGAGGTTAAGGATACGGTAAGAGAAATATACAGCGCAAGCGTAGAAAGGGTTGGCGACCAAATAACCTTTACCGTTTGCGGTAACGGATTTTTATATAATATGGTAAGAATTATGGCAGGAACGCTTGTAAAGGTAGGCTCAGGCAAGCTGAAGGTAGAAGATATAAAAGATATTTTAGCCTCGAAAAGCCGAGAAAAAGCCGGTTTTACCATGCCCCCACAGGGTTTAACTTTGGTTAGTGTTGAATATTAATTTAAAGGCTTATATACTTCGCAATACAGTGTTTCTACAAAGTGTATGCGACTGGGATGACCAACAAGGTCTATCCCACCCCCATCCCCTTTGTGAGCCTTGTCTTGCTCGCATCTAAGCCTTTAAAATACAGTTCAAGATGTTGCAATTTGCGCGTCAAAGTAAAACTAATTTTAAGGTTTTCTATTAGACTTTTGTGCGTTAAATATAAAATTTTGCAAAAGCGCGATAAAACGCTTGACAAAAGATTTGTAATTTTATAAAATATTTTGGCTATTATAAGGAAACGTACGCTTGACGAACTAGCCCCTCAATACAGCGACGAAACCTTTAATGAATTATTTAAATAAAAATTTGGAGAATTATCATGAAGAGTTTTATGGCTAAGAGCCACGAAGTAAAAAGAGAATGGTTCGTAGTTGACGCTTCGGGTATGACGCTTGGTAGACTTGCATCTCAGGTAGCCAGCGTTTTAAGAGGTAAGCATAAGCCTACCTTCACCCCAAACGTTGATACAGGCGATTTCGTTATAGTATTAAACAGTGACAAGGTAGTTTTAACCGGTAAGAAGCTTGAGCAAAAAATGTACACTTATCACACCGGTTATATCGGCGGACTTAAGCAAACTCCTTACAAGGATATGATGGCTAAAAAGTCTGACTTAGTAGTTTACGAGGCAATCAAGGGCATGCTTCCCAAGAACAGCCTTGGCAGACAAATGATCACTAAACTTAGAGTATACAAGGGCGCAGAGCACAATCATCAAGCTCAACAGCCTAAAGTATTAGAGCTCAGCAAATAATCGGAGGAATAAAGTATTATGGCAAAAGTATCTGTTAAAAAGAAACTCCAATATTGGGGAACAGGCAGAAGAAAGAGCGCTGTTGCACGTGTAAGACTTATTCCCGGTGGCAACGGAGCAATCACTATTAACGGCAGAAGCATCGACGAGTATTGCGATCTTGATACCTTAAAGCTTATCATCAGACAACCGCTCGTTTTAACTGAAACCGAATCTAAGTATGACGTTTTCGTAAACGTTAACGGCGGTGGATTTACCGGTCAGGCAGGCGCTATCCGTCACGGTATTGCAAGAGCATTAATCGTAGCTGAGCCGGAGCTCAGAGCAGCTTTAAAGGCAGCAGGATATCTTACCAGAGATCCAAGAATGAAGGAAAGAAAGAAGTACGGCTTAAAGAAAGCAAGACGTGCTCCACAATTTAGTAAGAGATAATTTGTTATCTTATATCAAAAATTTCAGCACTCACGTTTGTGGGTGCTGTTTTTTTATTTACTTTCCGGGTATTCTATGATATAATCTACCGAAAAGGTGAGGAGACTATATCATGAACGCGATTTTTCATTTAAACGGAAAGGTTATAGAAACCGAAAGGCTTATTTTAAGACCGTTTGTAAATAGTGACTTAGACGACTTTTACGAGTATGCAAAAGTAGAAGGTGTTGGCGAAATGGCAGGGTGGCATCATCACGAAAGCATAGAAAAATCTCAAGAAATACTAAACAGATTTATTTTAGAAGATAAAACCTTTGCTATCGTTTATAAGCAAAATAACAAGGTTATAGGCTCGTTAGGTGTTGAAATGTACGGTATGGAAGAGGCTCTTACCGAGTTTTGCAATTATTACGGCAGAGAAATAGGCTACGTTTTAGCTAAAGATTATTGGGGCAAAGGCATTATGCCCGAAGCTGTTAAAGCTGTTATAGATTATTTGTTTAACGAGCTAAATTTAGACTTTTTAACTTGTGGATATTACGATTTTAACACTCAATCTAAAAGGGTGCAAGAAAAATGTGGGTTTAAGCCTTATAGAAAGCTTGTTATGGAAACACGTTTAGGCACTAAAGAGCCGGGTGTTTTAAACCTGCTTACAAACCCGGAAAAGCAAATAAAGCTTAAATTTTCTCATCCCGAAACGCTGATTTATGCCGAATAAACGCAAAATTCTACCGTAAGTAGAGTAAAAACTCCCCAAACTCAACCGACGGTACGTTGTTTTTTATGCTGTAAAAGGATATAATGCATACATGGAGGTCGCAAATGGACCAGATGAAAATTGGTAAATTTATTGCCGAAAACCGAAAGACTAAAAAATTAACGCAATCACAGCTTGCTGAAAGATTAAACGTAAGCGACAGGGCTGTATCCAAGTGGGAAAACGGAAAATCAATGCCCGACGTCTCAATAATGCTCGAGCTTTGCGAGATATTGGGTATAAACGTGCAGGACTTATTGTGTGGGGAGAGAGTATCGGTGGAAAAAAGAAACGAAAAATTAGAGCAGGCTTTATTTGAAACGGTAAAGCAAAAGGAAGAGGCGGATAAAAGACTGCTTAAAGTAGAAATAATTTTAGGAATAATCCTCGTAGCCGTAATGCTTGCATGCTGTATGATTGCCGCATATGCAAAAATTGATGAGTGGCTTAGAATAGTTCTTATTTTTACAGGAATTATTCCCATATTAGTCGCAACGCCGTTTTTGCTGAAAATAGAGCAGACGGCAGGCTATTATCACTGCGAAAAATGCGGTTATAAATACGTGCCTGAATATAAAAGCGTGTTTATGGCAAAGCATATGGGAAGAACGAGGTATTTAAAGTGTCCGAATTGCAATAAAAAATCATGGCAAAAAAAGGTGATTGAAAAAAACTGAAAAGCGTATTTATAAAGAGAAAACGGCGTTGCTATAGCAACGCCGTTTAAATATAGTGGAATTATTCTTTGTTTTTTGATGAGGGCAAGGTAAACTCCGCTTTTTTCAAGTGTCGGTATAAGGAGGTGGTGTTGTTAAATCCGCACGCAAGGCAAACCTCTAAAAATGTCAGCCTGTTGTTTGGATTTTCAAGCATTTCCATAGCCTTTTGCACCCTTATGGAGTTTACAAACGCCAAGAAATTTTTATCAACCGTCTGCTTGAATTTTTTGGAGAAATATTCCTTCGAATAACCAAAGTGCTTTGCCGTTGATTCAAGGGTAATATCCTTATTGTAATTCTCGTTTACATAATTTATAAAGTTGATTGCCAAAATGTTGTTTTCGTCTTCCTGGCCAAAGGGAATAAGCCCGTAAAGCTCAACGATTTTATCTAAAAACAGGTTGGAATAAGAGCAGTCTATCAAAACGTTTCTTCTCTTCAGATTGAACCATTTGTCCAAAATTTTGTAAATCTCAGCATTTGCTTCTTTATTTCTCAAGACAGCGGGAAAATTGACGTTTTTATAAACGTCGCGGAAGGTGCGCAGATACTTTGCGCTGAGAACGGCTATAAGTGCAAGCTTGTCCTCCTCATAGTTCTCATAAAAGTGAACCATCTGACTGTTGCAGATAAACATCTCGCCCTCACTCAGGTCGTGCGACGCTCCGTTTACGTGTACGGTCGTCCTGCCCTTTATCACGTACAAAACCTCTAAGCTGTCGTGATAGTGGGGTACGTCCAAAAAGAAGGTGTGCTTTTCTAAGAACAAATAGAATGAGCCGTCGGCGAAATCCTCGTACACCGTTTTGTCTTTTGGGTAGCCCTTCAAAGTTTTTTCAGGATAAGAATTAAATAATTTTTCCATAACGGTATTTTAAAGTAAAAAGCAAAATTTGTCAATACTTAGTTTAAAACAACATAATTTTTGCTCTAAAAGTATTAATTTGTGACAATTTTTGTAACAGCAGGCAATATTAAAAATTATAACAATTTATGAGTAAATTGCTGACAAACGTAAATTTATGACAAGATTTATTGTTATGTGCTTAAAAATTACTATTGACTTGATTTGTAATTTATATTATAATATAGTCAACGTGTTAGCATGCGACATAAAACAAAAACATTTCGTCGTAAGGCTAAAACAGGAGGAAAGTATGAAAAAGAAACTTATTAGCAGTATCAGTGCATTGTTGTTGTGCTGTTCAAGCCTCTTTGGTGTTGCTTCTTGCGGAGGAACCGGCGGTGGCGGTGAAAGTGAGGCTCCAAAGGGCATGATAACGGCAACCCCGCTTTCTGTAGCAGAGCTTGGCGAGGGTTTTAACGAAAAGTATTTACCGGATACCTCTTCTATAAGAGCTCTTACCGGTAAGGTTGACGTTTGTCTTGACTTTGAAGGAACACAAGCAGGCTGGCAGGCTCTTGCAGCCGAATACGAAAGATTGCAGGGCGGTGGCGTTCAGGTAAACGTTAACACAACTTACGCAGGTTCTACCTATGCAGACAAATTAAATGCAGAGCTTACCGCAACTTCAACAGACTGGGATATAGTAGAAGGTAACCTTGGTTACGGCAATACTAACGTTAAGTGTGTTGATATGTTCCCAAGCGTAGCTGCAATCAACCCATATTGCGGTAAAGACGTTAAGTGGAACTCTGTATTAAAGCCGGAGGCTTACAAGACCAAGGAAGCAGATAACAGCGGTATCAGTAAAATTATGAATACCGAAATAATGCAAACCTGTTGGTTCATTAATGACGTAGCATTCCAGGCTGCAGTTGATGAGGGCTATACCAATGCAGACGGCTTTGCTGAGTATCCTATTACTTGGAACGACCTTATTAATCTTTGCTCAAAGATGGAAGAGGCAGGCTATACCAACCCATTGGGTATTACTCTTTGTAACGCAAGTATCGAGTCTTTACAGTTCACCTGGCTTCTCCGTGTATACGGTGACTACTACTACCGTCAATTCTATGAATATATCATGGGTGGCGAGGCAGGTACTATCTGGGAAAACTACGATCCTACCGCAACCGTTCCCGAAAATTTAGCCGGCTACGGAAATCAATATGCAAAGATTCTTTCTATATTATTCGACAAAGACTGTGACTGGGGCCCGGGATACGTTGGCTTTGAAAGTCCACTTTACCGTGATTTTGTCGGTAACCTTGCAAAGATGAAGGGTCACCTTATCAAGGACGTTGATAAAATTGAGTTCGGCGATCTTCGTGATAAATTTGAAACTCAAAGCGGTGGAAAGGGTGCTCCTCAGATTCTCTTAGACTACCAAGGCTTCGGTATCAACTACGAAAAGGCAGAAAAAGCAGGCTTTGAGCTTGGATATTTTGATTATCCTGTAATGGAATCGGATTACGTTCCTGCAGAAACAATCACCCGTGATATCGGCGGTAACGGCGGTTTCTTATCTGTTGTAAATCATCTTGGTGACAACGCTCAAAACGAGCTTAACAAGGATTTCGTAAAATTCGTATTATCTCCATACGGTCAAACCGTTTACTATAAGGGCTTAGCTAAGGCAAATAAGGTTCCAAAGGGCTTATCTACCGTAAAGAACGAGCTTGTTGTAATTCCTACCGAATGGGTTGATTTCTTTAACAGAAGCAATCAGGTTATCTCCTTCAACGGTGACGTTGACGCTAACAACTTCCTTTCTTGGGGCGTAAGATATACTTGCGGTTATCCAAAAGGTCAAGCTATTATCTGTGATAACTGGCGCGGTCTTTTAATGACCGGTCTTGCTGAAGGTCAAACCTTAACCGTAGCAGCTTTCTGCTCTTACTGGGCTGCTGCGGCTGAAGATGATGCTCACGAAATGACTGCAGACTACGGTTGGCCGTCAGACGTTTGGACGAATCCAAGCTACGCTTTAGGCTAAGATTAAACGCAATTTTAAATAAAGCATAAATTCTAAATTCACTTGTGCGTCGCCATCGAATTCAGGTGGCGACGCAAAGTGACCTTATAGGCAATGTTTTACAGTTGTTTATTTTAAGCATACAGTGCAACTTTATTAACAAAAGCCGTTACAAACGGTTGTAAGAGGTTCGTCTCTTATGGGGTATACAGGATGAGTTTAAAAGTAACTGAACAAGACAGAAGACGTGTAAGAGGTACAACCCTCGTCTTTTGTGTCATTTTTATAGTTTGTGCAATCTTGGCAGCCGTGTTTGCGATTATAACGCCAAGAACACAGGATATTAAAGCAATAGGTGCCAATAACGAAAATATTACCGGTCTTGTTGAAACGCATGACGGTAGTACGTATATTATACAGTCCGCAAATTGGATAAGCGAGCGCGACTCGTTTACGGGCGAAGAGATATTGACGTTAAATATTACACAAGCGATAAAGGATAAGTTGGCGGCGCATGGCGAAAGCGTAGCAAACAACAGCTTTACTCAAATGAGAATGTCTGTTTTTGAAACTGACACCAACAAGTATTTTATTGCTTACGACGTTAACGGCAATTTATTTAAATTGGAAAGAAACGATAACGGGCAGATAAGCGTTACCGACGATTACCTTCTCATTAAGGTGGTAAACGAAGCGTTTGTACCTAAGAATATAAAGGGTATGGAAGCTATCGGCAACAAGCTCTACGTCCTTTTGTTAGAAAATAATTTCTTCTACGTAGAAGAATATAATTTAGACAATTTAGCGCAAGGCGCGTTGAAGAGAAAATTTGTATGGGATATCAGTCCTTCGCCTGAAGAGGGATACATAAAGATCGAGGCAGTTAAGTCTGCTACGGGAGTTCTCTCATTTTATGCGCACGACGGCCGTCTTTTCTTTGTAAAGAAGGGTGGCGGTATTATCATGATGTCTACCGATTTAATCGATACCCGTTACGGTGACGGAAGCATGGATTTCTTTGCTGATGCAAAAGCGGCGTTTGACTCGGTGGATAAAGGGTTATACAACAAATTCTATAATGAAGAGTACATAGATACGGTTGTCAGTAAGCTTTTGGAAACGGCTGATAAAAAACAACTCAGCAAGGGCGGTCAGCCTATTTCAAAGGATGAAATTATTGCAATAGGTGAGGCTTATAAGGCTCAAAGCATCAGTAAAAAGGTAACTATAGCCAACGTTTCTGCTTCAGATGCAGACAACTGGTTTGTTTTACAAGATTTTATAGACGTTTTTAAGAGTAGTGAGATAAGTGATTCCACTCGTTCAAGGGTAAATCAGGATGCGGTAACCAATGCTACTGCGGCAGCAGATGGCGCAACCAAGGTTGAGCTCGAATGGTGTAAGGAATACGACGCAAACGTTATGAGCATGCTTGTAAAAGAGGAGTGCTTGGACAAGGACTGCTACAACTCTTTAATTCCGGGTGAATCTACCATTAACGGTATGATATACTCAAGAGATAACAGGGCAATGTATTACAGCAACGCCTCGGACGGATATTTATACGTTGTATCACGAGAGGATTTAGAGGCTGCCGAGATATATTCAAAGGTCAGCACCGTCGCTAAGAGAATCGATGCAATTCATTGCGGTAAGGGTCAAACCTTCAGCGATTTCGGTAACGGACTCAGCTACAATAGATTCGCAAACACCTTATACCTTAAATTTGCAAATGAAAGAAGACTCGTTATAGTTGATATTAATAATGCCAAGTCGGATATTAAGAATATGGACTACAAGGTAGTGAGCTCTTACATAGGCGCATTTGATATGTACGGCATTTCGGGCGATAAGGATAACAGCGTTACTCACGTTTTACATCAGGTGACTAAGGTAGACAAAAAGGGTGTTGACCACAACTATCTCTACCTTTGCTCGTACGAGCCTGAAAGATTTGAAAATAAAAACGTCATTACGGTATTGTTCGTAATATTCCTTATACTTGCAGTAGTAACCTTCTTCATAAGCCTGTGGCTTTTACTCTCGCTGAGAACTGACAAGGGTATAAAGAAGGTGGTATTTATAGCAAAGGATACAAAGAAGAATAAATTCGTATATCTTGCTCTTACCTTCTTCGTTGCAATGCTTATGTTATTCTGTTATTACGAGGCAGTAGGCGCAATCGCGATGTCATTCTTTGACTATACGAGAGAAAAGCCCGCATGGATTTGGAATAATTTTGCTAACTACGTCAAGATTTTCAACGACCAATATTTCCTTCCGTCGATAATAAACATGCTTTTCTTCCTCGTGTCGGATATAGTTCTTTCGATTGTTCCGCCTATTATATTTGCAATATTGCTTATACTTATAAGGAACAAGACTACGTCAAACTGGGTAAGATCGCTTATGTTTATCCCCGGAATTATCCCAAGTATAGCAAGTATGCTTATTTGGAGAGTAGGTATTTACGGTGACGAAGGTCTTTTAAACCAGTTGATAATGGCATGTGGCGGTCAGCCTGTAAACTGGCTGCTTAACAAGGACTATGCAAGATGGTCGCTTATTATGATGGGCTTCCCGTTTGTAGGAGGATACTTAATCTTCTACGGCGGAATGATGAATATACCTAACGAATATCACGAGGCGGGCAGACTGGAGGGCTTAGGAACTGTAAAGAGGTTCTTAAAGATAGACATTCCGCTTATAATGCCTCAAATCAAGTATATATTTGTCACCACGTTTATTGCATCGGTACAAAACTTTGCAAGAACGCACATTTTAAAGTCGACGGTTGTAACAACGCCTGTACAGACGATGTACACTATGATGACGGAGCAAGCAAACTACGGTATGTCAAGTGCCTATGCAACGCTCATATTCATATTCCTGTTTGTGGCAATTGTAACCAACTTTAAGATGCAAAAACAAGACGCAATGGGGGCTGATTTATAATGGAAAATAAAAATTTAAAAATCGCAACTCCAACTGTTCAGCCAAAAGAGCATACTCTTTTGATGCCACACGAAAAGACGGGTGTTCAAGTGCCGATTCTGGTATTTATATTCATTTGTCTGGCATTTTCGTTCTTACCGCTTTTCTTAACGGTAGTAAACGCGTTAAAGACAGACGTGCAGGTTCAGACAAACGCATTTGCTTTTCCCAAGATATCGCTTATAGGCGAAGCCGTAGCGCACAATTTCTCAACGGCTTGGGCGGCAATCGGCAAGTACTATTTCAAGACTATATTGGTAGCTCTTGTAGGTGCTATAGGCGAAACGATAATAGGAGCTTTGCTTGCATATATCCTTTCGTTTAAGGATTTCTATTTTAAGGATTTTGTCTTTTTGCTTTTTATATCTGTATTACTTGTTCCGTCAATTATCGGTTATCCTATCTTGGTTCCGCTGGTAAGAGATACCTTCGGCCTTAACGACAACTACGCAGGCTATCTCATTGCAATGATCGGCGGTTCGCAGGTTATGGGTATGTTCCTTTTCAAAACGTTCTTCAGTCAACAGCCAAAATCTCTTTATGAGAGCGCGGCGTTAGACGGAGCAAACGACTTAGTTATCTTAACTAAAATTACGGTGCCTCTCGCATTACCTATTATTTTATATTATTTTGTGGGATGCTTCTCAGGTATTTACAACGAGTATTTGTGGGCAAGCTTGATTCTTAACGAAAATCAAACCTTGACCAACATAATGTACGCCGTTGTAGACAGCGGTGCAATCAAATACGGCTCAATGTATGCAATGTATCTAATAGCCTCCGTACCTTTGATTATTACCGTTGCTATATCAATGAAATACTTTAAGAGCGGTGAGTTTGCCGCGGGCTTAAAATTATAAAGAAAGGAGGAAAATTTCAACATGAAAATCAAGAAAATTCTCACGTTTGTTCTCGTAGCTCTTGCTATGTCGGCAATTGCGGTTTTCGGTCTTTCGTGCGGTACCGGCAACGGTAGCTCAGACAGTACGCCTGAGGGCTCTGCGCAAGAGGCTAAGGTTGTTTTCGACACGAACACGGACCTTGAAACAAACGTTGTAAGAGAGCGTTCAATCGTAATCGGAAGAAGAGTTTCTGAGCCAAAGCTGTTTATTACAGGCGATAACCCTGACAATTTACACGTATACGGCTGGTACACCTCTGAGGATTGCACCGAAGACACCAGATGGGACTTCAAAAAGGGTAGAGTAGCAGGTGATATGACCTTATACGCAAAATGGGTTGAGCTCTACGACGTAAACTACGTTATTAACGGTGAGCTTCATTCTACCGTTAACGTTTTTAACGGTGACTATATTGAAGAAACCGCTGAAATAGTAATGGGTTACAAATATCTCGGCTCGTTTGCAGACGAAGAACATACTGTAAAATTTGATTTCAGTACTCCTATTAAAGGTGACACGAACATTTACGTACAACGCTCTGAGGGCTTATATCTTAGTGACTACGAGGAAGAGGGCTTACTCTCTGCAGGTAATCTTACAGACTACCTAACCTCGGGCTGCGGCTCTTACAACCCCGATGAGGGTACTGAAGAGGGCTGGGTTGAGCCCTATACTATTGAGTCTACCGGCGAAAAGTGTACTTACGTTAACTTTGGCTTAAACCCTGTTTGGGGTGACGGTTACGTTGAGCTTAGCTTAATGTTAGACATTTCTCAATCTCAGATTATTCGTTTAACCTTTAAAAATATAGGCTCTGCTACCAAGATTAACTGTTATTTTACGGCTATGCTTGATATGGAGGGTAATTATTCTGAAACAGGCTCATTCTATACGCCTAACTTCAACTGGCCAAACTACATTGGCGGCCCCGTAGGCGACGCGTTGCCTATCCCAAGCCGTATGAGCGAGGACGACGAGTGGATTACCGTTGATTTCAACTTATACGAGGTATACAGAAACGGTTATTCTATTTGGGGTACTTCACCCTATCTCGGCGCAATAAGAATTGACGCTAACTATAAAAATGCAGATTCTGAAGACTGGTCTAACGAAATGCTCATAAAGTCTATCGAGGGTATTCCTCATGAAGTTATCGTTGAAGACAGCTATGAGGCTAAAGAGGTTTTAGGCTATGCCATGTCTACTACCGAAGGCGAGGTTATCGAGGCGGGCGAGCTTCTTGCTGAAAATGAAAGAGGTATCGACTTTGTTAAGGATTATAAGTCTTTAGGCGCAACAAAGGGTAATATTGAGGTATTCCCAACCACAAACGGCATACTTATGTATGCGGAAAACGAGATTTTAGCTCGTGAGAACAATGGTCAAGAAAAGAGTTTTGTTATGAATCTTCCTGAGGGAAGAGAGGTATCCTTTGAAACGTTGACAACCTTAAACATAACCTTACAAAATTACGGTTATCAAGACCAATTGATGGTTTACGTTTACAACGAGCAGGGCGTACCTGTCAGAACGACTCTTGACATAAACACAAGAATGTTCGAGCCAAGCACTTATTCTGTTAACTTATACGGCTTATTCGGCATAACAAGGGAAGAAGACGAAGATGAAGAGCACAGATTTGTAAAAATTGAATTTGTTTACACCTCACGCGGTGTTGACAATATGATTCTTTTTAAAGACGTTACCTTCAGCGAATTTATTCCTTTAGATACCGTGGGTATAAACTTTAACGATAAGTTCACTTATGGCATTGAATCAAACGCTGACGTTGACGTAGCATTCAACAGTAAGGATAGAGGTACGGACTTCAATGTTAAACGCAGCGGTGCAGTAGTAACCTCTCCCGAAAAGAGCTACAATGCAACAAACGTAGGCTATTCATATATGTCCTTAAAGGGTAAGCTTCCGGAGGGCTCTAACATAACTGCAGTCAAAGCAGAGCTTATGGTAAACGGAGTGTTCGGAACACCTTACGTTTATGAAATAACCGAGGCAGGTTCTTTAGATATTAAGCTTCCTCTCGTTAAAGAAGAAAGAGGCTTTGTAAAGGCTGTCAGACTTACCTTCGAGGGTACGGGCTTGATTACTATAAAAGAACTTGCTTACAGCGTAAATGAAACGAGCTTGCCTTACTACGGTTCATATGACCTCGTTTATAACAGCGGTCACACAGATTGGAAGGGTGAGGGCAACATTTATGAATATAACTCCAAAGAGGATTATTCTACGTTTGTTAAAAACCCTGTGAACAGTTATTTAGGTTTTTCAATTTATATTGGCTTCTCGTCTTACGAATCGTATCTTCAAACTCCTCATAAAACGCATAACGTATTGATTACAGGCAAAACAGTTGTAACTCTTGTATATCAAAACAGAACCGAAACAGCTGATATAGGAATGCATTTAGGCTTTACTAATACTGACAAAGCATCTTCTGACGAGGGCATGTATCCGGTATTACAGACTCACGCTATTCCTATCGATGCTAATATGGGTGCTTACGAATGGTCTGCCGTTTCCGTCGTAATCGATGGCGCAACGCTTCAAACGTATCTTGATACTTATCTTGGAAAGATAAGCTTTGAGTTCTGGGGCGAACAAATTTCAATAAGAGCAATTTCTATCGAAGTTGAGGCTTAATCAGGAGGAGAACAGATGAAAAGTTTTTTCAAAAAATTATCTTGTTTGATTATTGCGGGCATGATTTGTACTGCTTGCTCTTGCGGTAATGCGGGTAATAACTCTCAACAAGGATCAGGTGGCGAAAACCAACCAAACGTAAGCGTTCTTCCTAACTATACTCTTGACGAATATAAATTTTCGACTGTATTTATCGACGGTCAGGAGAAGGTGTTGGAGCAATATGCAGAAACTGTTGCTCACGAGGACGGATGCGTAATTTACGATATCAACAGCAGAATCGGCGATAAAAACTATCTTAAATTTGATATTGAAACAGACGTTGATCTCGTCGGCTTTATTAACTACTATAATGTAAACAATCCCGAAGAGACCAACTCTGAAAAGTTCTTTATCAAGGCAAACAGCACAGAGTTTACGACCTTCCTCGATTCGTTCAGAATCGGCGCAAGGGGAGCGTTTGATAAGGTTATAACGACTATTTCCTTCCAAGGCGTAGATGAAACTAAAGAAGGTCACTTTACCTTTAAGTCCTTGGGCGTTTCGGACAGAACTATTGAGCTCAGAGAGGATTGGCGTATCTCTAACGGAGATATGGTACTCGGCACCTCTGCTTTTTACGGCGGATGTATAACTTATCTTGAAAAGCTTGACCAGGACGTTTACGAGTATATGGATTTCGACGGTAATATCGTTATAGACCGTTACGTTGACCCCGATTACGATGCAATGCAGGTTGTAAGCGATAAGGTTAACTTTGTCAACATTTACGACTTAGGTAGAGAAATTCAACCATCTTATTATTCAAGAGTTGAATCTATTCACGGCTACAATCCGGATTACGATCCGGAGGCTACGGACACCTATTATCAAGGCCTTGGCGGCGGTGTACTTTACAACCCGATTCAGTGCGGTGACTTTGGCGGACACACTCCTCAGATTATCGATTACGTTTGGAGAGAAGATTATCTCTATATCATAATGAAGGCTCAGGAATGGTTCTTCTATACTAACATTCAGGCTAACGGATATATCGAGGTAACCTATTACTTTGACGAGGGCGGAGCAATCCTGGTTGACAACGTATATACCGATTTCTCTTGCTTTATCGGAGAGAGAGACATTGCTCTGAACGCTCAAGAAACTCCTGCAACGTACTTTAGCTATCCGTTAAATTACTTCTATTGTGAAACAAAGCAGGGCCTAATTTTTGACAACAATCTTTCAGAGCAAAACGGTCGTAACCAAGGTAAAACAAGCCTTAAGGCAAACGTATCATCGGCTGACTATTTCTATGCAGTTAAAGGCAAGTACGTGATAAACGATTGGTGTGCTTTCGTTAACTACAACAAGTTCGGTGTTGGTATTTATATGCCTAATGCAGACGAATACGTTGCGTCAAGAGGCAGAAAATCCAATAACTACTTCAGCGAGCAGGAAAATAAAAAATATCATCCGGGCTTCTTTACCTTTGGTGAAGATGAAATAACCCCAAGCTATGCTTCAATAAACTATAACTATGTTAATCCATGTCTTCACCGTAAGATGATAGACTTCGTTCCGCTTGAGTATAGCTATGCGTTATTTATCGGTGACACCGATGAGATGAGTCAGGTTTTTGACGGCCTTGCACCGCTTAATCTTAATGCGCACCTCACTGATCCAACTCAGGGATGGCCCGCTAAAAACTAAAAATAGCTGATATAAGCTAAAAACAGCCCGATTGCAAGGAAATTCCTTGCAATCGGCTATGACGTTAAATTTTAATTTGTATTTGTTTTTTTTGAACTATATGCCGAAAGGCTTATAAATAAAAATAAGGAAAAGGAAAAGAAAATGAGAAAAATCAAAAAGACTCTCATGGCATGCTTAATCGCAGTCTTTGCGTTGACAATTGGCGCAGGGCTCGGTTTAATGCCGAAAAACCACACGGTTAAGGCCGCTGTTTCAGCAGAGTATACTGTTGTAGAAACCCCGATGATGGGTCATATACAAGACACCTACGCAGCAGGCGGCAACCTTAACTTTTTCGTAACGTTACCGGGTCTTGATAACGAGGTTGATGGCGACGGTATAGTCTTCGACGGTGTAGATCTTGCAAGCGTTTTCAACAGCTTCGGTTTCTTTGATAACGTTATGATTAACGGCAAGACCTTAAGAGAATTGGGTTGTACATCATTTTGGGACAACACTCTCGGCTACAACGTAGGCGAGCCAAAGCCAAGATTGTATTTGCACACTCACTTTGACCCTGCAACCTTAGCGGCTGCAATAGCAGACGGTACGGTAAACCTCAACCATATGGAAATGGGTACGATAACCTTTAAAGAGGGAACTATGATCCCCGGCTACCGCTACTTAAAGGGCCTTGATAACGCCGTAGTATATAAAGCGGGTTGTGACTTTGAAACAACCGTAGATGCATTTGCTTACGAGCGTAAGATGGTAGGTAAGACTGACGTTCAATCTGTAAGATACGTACAGGATAACGGCGGAGTTGACGGCTATTTTGGTGTTTCGTTATACGGCGACGACTATCTTGGCGCAGGCGCAACAGATGATACCGTTGGTAACAATTTAGATCAAAGCATTACAGGTTGGTATTTTAACGATACAATTTTGTTAAACGGCGAAACTGGAAAGGTTGGTCAGTATAGCTTAGTTAACTTAGGTAGCAGCGGTAAAGGATATTATTCTTTCCACGCTAAGGTATCTAAAAATGATCTTACTTCTGTAACTATTCCTGCAGGTACCAAATTCCCTATGTATTACTATAAGGGCGCGCAAGGCTCGTCCTATTCGGAAATAGGTAACGCTGGCACGGTGGTTTGTTACTTTGAAACCCAAACCACAAAGACCTTCGTAAAACATGGTGATCTTTGGATTGCTCAAGGCGAAATCGAGGAAATCGACACCGAGGTAACGATGGCTGTGCCTTTCTACGGAGACGGAGTTGGTAACGACTACTTTATTAACTTTGAGCTTTCTGTAAACGATTATCTTGACGTAGATACTTATGCAGGTAACGCAATTACCGCAAAGCAATTTTTATCAAGCTTTAATTTTACCTCTCACGTTTTAATTAACGATCAACCGTTCCCTGTACAAGGAGAAACATATTTAAACGTATGGAGTGCAAAGAACACCTTCTCAACGAGAGGAAAGGAGGGCGCTAACGGCTTTACTAACGCAACTCAAATAGAAAAAATTACAATTTTAGCAGGATGCCAATTCCCATCTTACGAAATGCTCGAAAATGGCACACTGAAGATATACGTAACCACTGAGGACGTAACCTTCGTTAAAGTTTCAGAATTGAATTGGGAAAAACAGGTTGCCTTCAATCTTGAAGATTACAAGGCAGAAAAGATTGCTGAAATAGACGCATACAAAAGTGGCGCAGATACGTTCCTTGAAGAGCAAAAAGCTCAAAGAGATACGGCAGTTGCAAATGCAATCACTGCAATTAACGCAGCTGCAGACAAGGAAACAATTGATTCTGCTATTGCAAATGCAAAGGCTGAAATAGATGCTCTTCCATTAGCAAGCGAAATTTTAGAAGAACAGCTTAGAGAAATTAAGAATAACGCTATAGCTGAGCTTAACGATTACCTTGCAGACGGCGAATATACCGCTATTCAAGCTCTTGATAAAGAAAAAGCAGTAAAAGAAGGTCTCGCATTAATCAATAACGCAGGTAGCGAAGGCGCAATTGCCGAAGCATTGGCACAGGGTAAAGCTTTAGTGGATGCAAGCATTGCAAGAGTCGCTAACTACGTAGACGTAATGGCTATTGTTACTGTATATGAGTGCTATAAGGCAGGTGGTAACTTCTACGTTAAAGTTGTGTTTGACGGAGTAGACGCCATTGCGGGCGAACATTCATATGACGTAAAGGTAGGCGACGTTTTAGACGCTTTCGGATTCTGGGACAACGTTTACGTTGGCGATAAATCGTTAGCAGACTGGGGCGTATCAGGCGGATGGGATGCTGATAACGTTATCGGCTACAACGTAGGCGAACCGCAAAATAACGTTTATATTTACTGCCATTCAGAAGATTGGAAGACCAGCGACGTAGCTTTTTCCGGCGGTGTCGTTTCTAATTATCCTGTGACTATCAAAGAAGGCACTTTAGTTCCTTCACAGGCATACTTTACAGGCGAAGATACCTACGACGTATACAGAGTTAAATTCGAAATGGTTTCCAACGCTGATTCAATCGCTTACGGCTTTAAAGGCTATACAGAAACTGACGTGGTTGACGTGCAGCTTGCTCAGGATAACGGCAATGGCGTATACTTGGCTGTAGGTCTTAGCAAAAACGATTACCCAAGCGAGGGTGGATTTGTAGAGGCTCCCGACTATTACTTCGGTGAAGTGTATAATACAATGGGCTATTGGGTAAACGTTAAAATTAACGGTACCAACGACATTGGTAAATATGCAATTTATAACTTAAACGAGGGTGGCAAAGGACGTATTGCATTAACGGTTGAAATGCCATACGCTGACATTAACTCTATAACTATTCCTGCAGACACGTTCTTCCCAACGTATGCATTAAAATCCCTTTCGGCATTAAACAACGGCAACGTATTAGTAGTAGTTTTCAAGACCACGAAAGACGTTACCTTCGTTAAGAGCGCAAACGGCACTTGGGTAAACTTTGACGAGCATAAGGCAGACGCTCTTGCGACCTTAGATGCTGCAAAGGCAGACAAGGCTGAGGCAGATTATTTCGCAGTAGATTTTGCAACAATAAACTCTGCATACGAAAACGGCAGAAGCACGATTGAAGGTGCAACTACGGTTGAGGCTATTGACAGTGCATTACAAGAAGCGATTACTGCTATTAATGCAGTATCTGATAAGGTTGGCGTTTTAGCACAGGCTAAGGCAGAGGTTTCTGCTTACAAGGCAGGATTATTCCGTGAGGCTGAAGAGACTGAAAGATTAGCTATCGTAGCTGAAGCAGACGCAGCTCTTGACGTTGCGGAAAGCGCAGATCAGGTTGCTGTTATAGTTGCAGAGGCTAAGGCCGGAATAGACCTTTTAAAGACTGCAGCTCAGTATGCAGACGAAGAGCTTGCAAGCGTTAAGGCAAGCGCAAGAGATGAAATCTCTAACTATTTAGATTTAGACAATTATTATGCAGACGAGCAAGCTGAAATTGCACTTGCAATCGAAGCGGGACATCAAGGCGTTGCAGACGCAGCTGACGAGGATGCTATTGCTCAGGCTGTTATAGATGCAAAAGCTCACTTAGATGAAATTCTTACTAAGGAAGAGGTTGTTGCAGCTATCAAGGCTGACCTTGAAGCATACAGGGCAGAGGACGGATATTTCCGCGTTGAAGAAAAGGCTCAAAGAGATACTATCGTTGCAGATGCATTGACTGCTTTAGATGGCCTTACCGATAAGGCTGAAATCGACGCTATCGTGGCTGAGGCTAAAGAGGCTGTTGACGCTCTTACTACTGCAGACGAGCATCTCGAGGCTGAGCTTGCTGTGCTTAAGGCAGAGGCAAGAGCAGAAATCGAAGCATATCTTGCAGACAGCGAATATATCCCATCTCAAGAGACTGACAGATTAGCAGTTGTAGCAAGTGCTATAGAGGCTCTTGCAAATGCTAAGAGTGAAGACGAAATCGCTCAGGTTGTTGCACAGGCAAAGACTGAAATCGATGCTATAGCAGCAAGCGTAACGATTGTAGACGTTCCTATGCTCGTATATATTAACGATTGCTATGCAGACGGCGGAAATATGAACATGTTCATTACTATTCCCGGCTTAGAGCTTCCTGCAACGACCGGTGACGGCTTTACCTTTGCAGGTTATTCGGAAGTACAGTTAGAAGCATTGTTCGAGGAATTCGGTCTTTACGATATGGTTTATATCAGCGGTAAGTCGTTGAGAGATTGGGGCTTTGTAGGCTTCTGGGATGGTGGCGTTGGCTACAACTTAGGACCTATAAATCCGTCACTTTATCTCCATATGCATACCGATAACTCTGAATATAAAGAGGCTGTTGCAAGCGGTGAGATTGCCTTCACTAAGTATATTGACGGCGCTTTAGGTGTATTCATGAGCCAAGTAACTGTTGAAAAAGGATTACTTATCCCGAGTTACGGCTACTTAAACGGCGATGAAATCACTATCGTTTACCGTGCTATAGCTGAGTTTACAACTCAAGGAAATCACCGTCCTTACGACATAGAGGCAATTGGTACCACAAACGTTGATTCGGTTGCATACGTTCAAGAAGACATTGTTAACGACGTATTTGTAGGCGGATACTTCGGCGTTTCACTTGAAGACGACGATTATCCTGCAATCGACGGTGATCATATCATAATTCTCGAGCACATGGTCAGAGAATCAAACTACGACTGTATTTTAATTAACGGCGAAGCAGGTCACGTTGATAAATACGCTTTATATAATCTTGGAGAAAACGGCAAGGGTCGCATATCCTTCTCAGTTGACGTACCTAACGCAGATATGCAATCTGTAACTATTCCTGCAGGCACCTTATTCCCTGCATACGCAAGTAACACGTTGCCTGGCGTTAACTCAGATAACGGAGTATACGTATTCTATAAGACTGCAGATGACGTTACCTTTGTTAAGACTGATGACGGTGAATGGGTAACTATCGACAGTTATGCTCAAGCAGCAAAGGATGCTATTGATGAGTTAAGAGCATCTAAAGACGGTATTGATTGCTTTGTAGCAGACGTTGTTGCTATGGATACCGCAGTAGCAGATGCCAAGACGGCTATCGAAAGTGCTACTACTTTAGCAGAAATTGATGAAATCTTAGCAAGCGTAACTGCAGTTATCAGTGCTGTAGATGCAAAAGACGTTGTTATAGCAAACGCAAAGGCTGAGCTTGACACATATAAGGCAGGAGCATTCCGCGAGGCTGAGGAAGCTCAAAGACTTATTGCTGTTGACGAGGCAAAGGCTATTATAGACAGTGCTGACAGCAGTGAAGCAGTTTTAGTAGCTGTTGAAGAAGCAAAGGCTGTTATCGACACTCTTAAGACGGCTGACGAATATGCGAAAGAAGAAATCGCTGAAGACGTTGTAAGCGCAAAGGCAGAGCTCGACGGATATAAGGCAGAGGACGGTATATTCCGTGCAGAAGAGGTTGCAGTAAGATTAGCTATAATCGACGAAGCTAAGGCCCTTCTTGACGAAGCTTTATACATCGAAGAGGTTGAAGCAATCGTTGAAGCGGCAAAAGCAGCAATCGACGAGCTTAAGACAGATGAGGATTACAAGGCAGAAGAGGCTCTTGCAGAAATCAGAGGAGAGGCTATTAGCGCAATCAACGCTAAAAAGGCATCTATCGACCTTACTCTTTACGACGATGACGCTATTTTAACAATCAGCACTCTTTACAACGAGGCTAAACGCGCTATCGAAGAATCTACCGATGAAGCTGAAATAGCAAGCATTGTTGCAAGCTTTGAGGCAGTCATAGACGCTATTCCTCAAAAGGGTAATGAGCCGGAAAGCGACAGTGAAAGCATTGAAGATTCTTCCGAATCCGGCGAGGTAACCAGCGGTTGTCTTGGCAGTATCGGTGGATTAAGCTCAGTATTCGCGCTTCTCAGCGTAATGGCAGTAGCAGTTGTTTTCAAAAAGAGAAGATAATAAGCTAACATAAGCGGAAAACCGTTTTATCAGGTAAATAAAGCCGAAATAGGCTAAAAACAAAAAAAGTTGTCTATGGGGAAGCCTTTGGGCTTCCCCGGTAGATGATAAACAGAGCGAGAAGAAAAAGACATGAAAAAAATTAAAATGGCCGTAGTAGGATACGGCAATCGCGGTCAGGTATACGCAGATTATTCGTTAGATGAGCCAAACGAGATTGAAATTGTAGCAATCGTAGACCCTAACGAATTTAAATTACAGGTAGCAAAAGAAAGATACGGCTTGTCAGACGGACAGGTCTTTACCTGTTATGCAGACTTTTTAAAGTCAGGCATAGAGGCCGATTTGGTAGCAAACGCTACTATGGACCAATACCACTATCAAACGGCTATGGAGATTCTCAATTCTAAGCACGATATGCTTATGGAAAAGCCCATAGTTGCTAAAAAAGAAGAGCTTATGGATATTTATAAGACTGCAAACGACAAAGGGTGCAAGGTTTTTGTATGTCACGTTTTAAGATACAGTCCGTTCTATAAAGCCGTGAAGAAAATGATAGACGACGGTAAAATCGGCAAAATAATTTCAATGGAAATGAACGAACACGTTTGGGTGCCCCATTACCTTAGCAGTTACGGCAGAGGTAAATGGAACAGTGAACAAGAGTGCGGTAGCCCCATTTTGCTCGCAAAATGCTGTCATGATATGGACCTTATTTGTTGGCTTAACGGAGCAAAAACGACACACGTGGCAAGCTTTGCGCACCGCAGCAATTTTGTTTTGGCTAATAAGCCTGAGGGTGCTACGGACTATTGCTACAACTGTCCTCATTCAAACGCTTGTAAATACAGTGCAATGAAGCTTTATTACGATAACGACGTAATGCCGTTTTTATTCTTAGACTCGTTGAATAAGCCATATGACGAGGTTACTAAGGAAGAGAGATTGGAGCTTTTAAAAACAGACAACTACGGCAAGTGCGCGTATAATATGGGCGGTGACGTAGTTGACAGGCAAAATCTTATAGTGGATTTTGAAGACGGAAGCGTTGCGGCGTTTACGTTAAGCGGCGGTACGTGTCGTCCTGACAGATATATTCACGTAGTAGGTACGTTGGGTGAAATCGAAGGTAAATTAGAGGAAAACAAATTTGTATTCAGGGTATACGACGAAGATAATATAGGGTACAAAGAAGAAATAATTGATCTTAAGGATAAAATTATAAATAAGGTTCAATTTGGTGGACACAGTGGCGGAGATTATGGTATAATGCATGATATCGTAAGATATTTAAACGGCGAAACTGCTTCCGCATCAATCACGCTATTAAAGGATTCTCTCGCAAGCCATCTTCTGGTTTACGGAGCTGAGGAGAGTAGGAAGACGTACAAAGTAGTTGAGTTAGATTAACTGTCTTACATCTTTACATAAAGAGAGGTAATTATGAGTAAAACTATGTACGTGGTTTCGCATAGCCATTGGGACAGAGAGTGGTACTTAAGCCATGCAAAGCACAATTTCAATTTAGTTCGCACTATGGATAAGCTTATCGAGGTTTTAGAAAACGACGAGGGCTTTAAATCATTTCATTTAGACGGACAAATAATCGTATTAGACGACTATCTTGCCGTTCGTCCGTCAATGAGAACGAGAGTTGAAAGGCTTATTACAGACGGTAAGCTTAAGGTTGGACCTTTTTACATTTTACAGGATGACTATCTTTTAAGCGGTGAGGCAAATGCGAGAAACGTTTTAGTCGGTCTTAGAGAAACCGCTAAATACGGCAAGCCAACTATGATAGGTTATTTCCCCGATACGTTTGGCAACGTAGGTCAGATGCCTCAAATACTGCGGGGATTTGGTATAGATAATGCTTTTATGGGTAGAGGTACGGTTATTTCCTCACCTGAAAAGCTTGGCACCGGCGACGAATATTTTTCAGAGTTTAAGTGGGTTGCTCCCGACGGTAGCGAGGTTATAACCGAGCAGTTTATACTCTGGTATGCAAACGGTATGGAGCTCCCCGAGGATTTGGAGGGCTTAAAGGACAGACTCAACGCTTTGGACAAAGCAATGTCCAAGTGTACTAAAACACCTTGTCTTTTGCTTATGAACGGTTGCGATCACCAGCCCGTTCAGGCAAATCTTTCTAAGGTTATCGAAAACGCCAAGCAGTTAGGCTACGACGTAGTACATACGACCTTTGAGGATTTCCTTGAAAAAATCCGCCCGTACGAGGGTGAGTTTGCCAAGATAAAGGGCGAGATAAATCAAGAGGAAAGCAACGGCTTCCGTTCGCTCAGAGAAACAGCAAGCGCGCGTATTTACCTCAAACAATCGAGCTATAGGGCAGGATATTTGCTTGAAGGCGTCGCAGAGCCACTCAGTATGCTTGCAGAAAAGGAGGGCTTTAAATACGACGACGAGATGCTCCACTACGCGTGGAAATGCTTGCTCGAAAATTATCCTCACGACAGTATATGCGGTTGCAGTGTAGACGAGGTTCACAGAAAAATGGAAACCCGTTTTGCTGAAACTATAGATACTATTCAAAGTCATATCGACTTGGTTGGCGACAGACTTATTAAAAAGCTTGCAAAAGACCAAAAGAGCGTTCTCGTTGCAAACCTATATCCAAAGGCTACAGCCGATTACGTAGAGTGCAGGGTTGACTTTTTAGAGGGCGAACAGATCCCTGCAGACCCTGTTTTGGTTGACGGCAAGGGCAATAGATATTACCCGGTAGTTGAGGATTTGGGCGAAATGATGGAATATTCTTTGCCCGAAGACAAGTTCAG
Organism: Clostridia bacterium; assembly: GCA_017504655.1. GTDB lineage: Bacteria > Bacillota > Clostridia > Christensenellales > Borkfalkiaceae > UBA10281. Next base: position 30,534 of record JAFVQT010000012.1, read on the forward strand.
ACAGGTATTTAAGATTCATAGATTTATATATAGAATTTACGGTGAGTTTGCTCCGCTTAGCCTTACGCTTATGACGGTTGAAAACGGCGAGGACAAGGCTCAAAGAGCACTTAAGCTCGGTGATAAGAGCATGGAAAACTCTCTCGTAAGGGTATCGTTCAATAAAAACGGTACGTTTAATGTTTTGGATAAGCAAAGCGGAAAAGCTCTCAACGACCAAAACTCGTTTACAGAAATTGGCGACAAGGGCAACGAATATGAGTTTATGCCGGATGGCAAGCTCTTCGATACCTTGAGCGACGAGGCTGAAATTTCCGTTTATAAGGTTGAAAAGGATCTTATTTCTTATAGGGTTATAAACCACCTTATGCAACAAAACGGCGAGCCTGTTGAGATTGAGAGCATAGTAACTCTTCACGATAAGCAAAAGGGAGTTAAGGTAAGCGTTAAGCTTCAAAATACCTGCAAGGATCATAGAATACGTGCTGATTTTGCTTGGAGTGACGATTTTGATACTCACAACTCGTCAGGTCAATACGACCTCACGACAAGGGCAAATAAGCCCGGTCCTAACTGGACTGCGCCCCATCATCCGCAGAGAACGTTTGAGTTTGTAGAGCGTATAAATTCAGCTCGTGACGGTATGATATTGTCCTTAAGAGGTAATAACCTATACGAGATAATGGAAAGCAACGGTCACACACAAATAACTCTCGTAAGAGGTGTTGGAATACTCGGTGACTGGTTTGACTTCTACACTTACGATTCTCAGTGCTTAAGAGAGGTTACTGCAGAGTATATGGTAGAGTTCTACACCGAGAAGGATAGAGAAAGCGCAATAGACAGTGCTTATGCTTATCACCACCCAAGGCTTTGCGCCTTTGCCGGCAACGGAAGAGGTGAGGAGCAAAAGGGCTTTGGCTTAGAGGTTAGCGGTGACGTTACGGTAACCTGCGTTAAGATGAGTCAAAAGGGTGAAAACGTTGTAAGAATGTTTAACCCATACAACGAGCCAAAGAGTGTTAAGTTCTCAAAAGAGGTTACGGTTACTGATATGGCAGAGATTCACGATGGTGAAAAGCTTAGCCAAACAGTCTTGACGCCTAAGAAGATTTTGACAGTTAAATTTTAAAAAAGTGTGGCTATAAGCCGATAAATCGATAAAAAAGAGCCTTGAACGGGTAGTTCAAGGCTCTTAATTTTATTTACTAAAATTTGTTTATAAGGTTTTGCCCGTCAGAGCGTAGAGTATGTTTTGGGCGTAAACTCTTATTATAAAATCGGTTGGGTGATTTACGTTATTGCCCGTCATACTGTAGTAGGTTTTATATCTTAAAATCTCTTTGTGCATCGTGGTAACGGTTGCTAATCCTAAGCCGTATTCCTCCGCAAGCTCTGACTGCGCCACTTCAAACATTACAAGCTTGCAGTTTTCATAATCGTTTTGAACATGGAATTCTTCTGCGTCGCCGTTTGGTAGCATTGAGCTGACGAGCAATATTTCGGTATTGGGGCATTTTTCTTTGATTGCATCTATTATCCACGTAAGCTGTTGCTTAAATCTGATATCACTAATGCCTAAATCATTCATTCCCCAAGCCATAATCACAAGGTCGGGATTTTCGTCCGTTACAAGCGTAACGTTGTTATATCCCCATAGGGTTGCCTCGCCACCCTTAGCGTGGTTGACAAAGGATATATTTTGGTTGCCGTAGATTTTCTTTAAGCTGTCGGTAACCAAGGCGTCAAAGCCGGGCATATTAGGCTCGATGCCTAAGAATCCGCTGCCGTTTCCTCCTACCGTAATACTGTCACCGTAAAAGCAAATCTTAACGTTCTCACCACTGCTCATTTTTGCTAACAAATCAGAATATCTCGAGGAAAAGTCGGTAGGAGAGGTTAATCTGTCGTCCTTTTTTGCGCGATACGTTATCGCAACGTGCTTTTTCGAAAAATAGTCACCCTCGCTAAAAAACAAGCCCGTACCGCGGGAATATGAGTGAAAGGTTCCGGTTTGAGGATAATAGCCCGCCTCGTAGAAAAAAGGCATGCTTGTTTTTTCTGTCAGTGCAATGGCATTGTGTTTTTCGTCAAAAACGTAATCTACGCCTTCTTGATAAGTGGTCTTTAGGTCGTACGACGTAACCGAAATAATTTCGTCAACAGGGTAAAGAAGTCTGCCTAAATCGTCTTGACCTACAAAAACGACAGTTTCGTTATACACGGTATCGCCAAGCCAAATAGGTTGCATATACGTTTCTAAGTTGAATTTATCGTATTCAAGCAGCTTAGAGTATTCTATAGGCTCCGAAGCGGTTGAGCTGTCATTTTCGTCGGCCTGTGTTCCGCCTGTCATTGTACATGAGGTTAACAGTATACAAGCCAAAGGAACAGCTAATTTATTCAAAAATTTCTTCATGATAATCACCTTGATTATATTATATATTCAGTTACTATAAAAGTCAATAGCAAATTTTAACAAAAAACCAATAATTATTAATATACGCTATCTGTATACATAGGCTGTGCAATGCGGATAATTGTTAAAAGTAGCCCTATAAGTCGATAAATTGATAAAAACTAATAAAAAGACTAATTTAAGGTGTTTGTGAAAGGCATTTAAAATGCTTGCTTTTTGTCTACATCAACCTATGTATGCCAACAAACCAAAAAGCCTAACGCAATTATGCGTTAGGCTTTTGGGTGTGAGTAATCTAAAATTTTGATACCATTTTCGGGTGGGTGCAAAATTTAGAGTTATGGGTGCATTTTCTTGTAACGGGTAGCACCTATTTTAGTTCGATAAATTGGAATTTGTCTATCCTTTTTAGCCAATCGACTTTAAGCCGTCATACAGTTCATTAAAACTTTTTCCTTTAGCACATCTACCA
>JAFVQT010000013.1 GCA_017504655.1 Clostridia bacterium
AGAATAGTTAAATAATTTAGTTATATTTTTAGCCTTGTGGCTAAAAGTGATATTGTTTACGCAGTAAACAGTGTAGCCGAGCGTAGCGAACGCCAACTGCGTAAGCAGTTATATTTTAACCTATGGTTAAAGTTATATTATATTTGCCACAACTTTCCCGAAAGGAAAATAAAACTTTGCGTAGCAAAATATCACTGCTTTTAGCAATATAACTTGCCGTTAGGCAAATGTAGTTGTGGCGTAGCAATAATCCCTATCGCTACGCCACTAATTGCGTTGGGGGTTTTTGTTACGTTAAAACGTAATCCGCCAAATAATTAAGCCTCAGGGAAGAAGGTTCTAATCATCATTAAGTATGCTTCTTCTTCGAATGGACTTGGAATACCTATACTCTTAACTATTTCTGCATAGCTCATAGAAATATCGCAATCCTGTTGAAGCTTACGGTATACCTCTTGAGCAACCTCATAGCCCTGCTCTGATGCAACAGTATAGAAGCTGATTGCAACCATTGAAGAGGTTACGTAGTTAAGGTAGTATCCGGGAGAAAGAAGTGTTACGATTTGAGCGTAGTTCTGATAGTAAGTTTTCAAAGCACTCTCAGACATACCGAAATCGGTAAGAACACCAATCATAACATCTTTGTATTCGCTTGCTGAATACGGAGTTTCTGCAGTATATACTCTATACTCAAACTCGTCAACGATCATACCGCGAATCATTAAAGACAAAGCATTGGAGAGGTTGTTGTAAACGAGATACTTTTGAACCCTGTTCTTTACGTTGCCCTTGAGGTAGTAAAGTAACATCCATTCATTGCCCTGTGAATGAGTTTCAGCGAAATCGTAAGGCATACCTGCAGGATAGCTGCTGAACGATACGTAGTGACCTAATTCGTGTATAAAGGTAAGAACGTCTTGATAGTCTTTACCAAAGAAGGTGAAAGCTTCTTCGTAGTATCCCGAGTAGTTTGCAAATGCAGTACCCATTGAAGATGTGCTGGTAGCAAACTTACCTGCTTTCTTTTCGTATAAAGCACTCATAGCCTCTCTGAGGTCGTTGTCGTACGATTCAATATAACCCTTAATAGTCTTATTGCTTGCAACGCTGATATTGCTGTAAAGCACGTCGTTATATTCTTGCTTGTCGCTTGAGCTTAAAGCACTCTGAATCTCGTTATACTTTGACTTCGCTTCACTTACATAAGGAATAACGTATTGAGCGATATATTTCTTTAAGTTTTCTCTCTCTTCATCAGTGTAGAAACGTGAATAGTTATCGCATAAATAATCGTATGCATTGTCAAAACCGTTTAAGGTAGCAATTTGTTGATTGTTTGCAACGAACTCCTCGTAAAGAGCTTCTACGTCTTCAGACCAAGTTGAACTCGTTCTCTTAAGATCATTATATTCCTTTTCAATTTCGGAATTTCTCTCTTCAAGAGCGGAAATGGTTTCGTTATCCTTTTCAAAAATTGCTAAATCCTCTTCAGTCCAATCTTCAAATAACCAAATGCTATATTCGTTGTCAGTCATTTCATATACGGTCTTATAAGCGTCTATGTAATCAACGTAAGCATCGTTATAAGTTTCTACCGCAAAGTCAAACGCATCAATACCCTCTTGGTTAGTGATATCGGTATAATACTTTACTTGACCCATATAGTATTGGTGAACGAAGTAAGACATCTTATCTTCCATAAGCTCTCTGGCAAATTCAATCTCGTCATAGTCAGTGCCGGTTTCTGCCAAGGTTATGAAATTGTTGATTCTGTCTGCAAAATCGGTAACGTCATCTTCGGTAAGTAAGAAATCAAATGAAATTTCCACGTGAGTGTTAGTAGCGTAAATACGAACGTCATCGTAAATCTCAAGAATTTCCGCTAAGGATTCGATATCTTGAGTACAGCTTACGTTCTTATAGAAATAATAGGTATCTCCGTTTTCAGCTACACCGAAATCAATTTCAACACCCTTTCTAACTACGTATTCTCTAATTTGCTCGTCCTCGGTTAAAGGATTGATTCTAAGCTCAAAGTTACGTAAATCTTCTTCGTCATCAGCAGTAGTTAAAGCCTTATATGCTTCGCCTTGCCAATCGATTTCCACGTTGTACTGATAAGTTAACTGACTAACTGCAATTTCCGTTCCTTCCATGTTAACGACAATTTCAACGCTTTCAAGTAAAAGGCTTTCTTTATCTGCAACACATTTAAAGGTCATTTCTTCGCCTACTGCAGTAAATAAGCAGTCATCGCCCTCTACGGTAACGTCACCGTCAAGTGTCAAGGTTGCTAAATCAACATATCCCATCTCAAGGCATGCCGTATGATCTGCATTAGGACAAATTTCAATAAACTCTTCGTCGCCGTAAATTACGTAAGTAGCACCGCCTATTATAGACGCGCTCATTTCTCCTTCTAATTTTTCGTCTACTAAAAGTTCACCGTCTTCAGTCTTGCTAAAGCAAATCTCTGCGCCTTGACCCAAAGAAGGCATAGATGCGCTTATTACAACGTTAGTATTGTCGGTTAAAACTTGCTGTAACGCATTTTTTGCTTGAATATCTTCAAATTCAACCTTAGTTGTTGATGAAGACGTACAGCCAACTAAACCGATTACCGTTGCTGTAACGAAAGTCAACAAGAGTAACAGTATAGATTTTTTCTTCATAAAAAAACCTCCTCTAAAATAAATTTTTATATCATTATAATATATTTCAATATTATAGCACTAACCTTTTTCATTTACAAGTATTATTACGGCAGTTTTTAAAATTTTTGAGCTAAAATCTTAAAAACATGCAATTTCTACAAAAAAAGAACGCGTCGCCGACTAAAAACTGTCAGTAACGCGCTAAAATTTTCACTTTTGCATTTTGCACGGCCGTATTTTTACGTTTCCGCACACGAGCTCTGCGTAAGAAAAGCTCGTTTTTCCTTTAAAATCACCGCTTGGCTCTACCGTAAAAAGCGACGGATAAACCTCTGTCAGCGTTCCGTCGTAGGTAACGAATTTATTCCTGCCTAAGTTTACCTTTACGCTAACCCTTTCGCCCTTTACTCCTTTAATGGCATCTTTTACACTTTTTATATCTCTAACCGCTTTAATCATACGGTTAGTTTTGCCATTTTTTCGCCTTTTTATTCACGGTTAAAAGTCGTCGTCCTCGTCCTCATCGCTAATCTCACCGTCAGCCTCGTCATAATCGTCGGCATCGCCTTCGGGAAAATCAAAGTCATCGTCGTGAAGGTCGTCGTTGTAATAATCGTCTTCAAGCTCTTCCTCTTCGTCAAAGAATTTGCTTGCCTCTTCCTCCTCTAATTGAGAAAGCGAAAGCATTTCTTCTTCATCTCCCTTGTTGGAAATAGCTTCTTTTTCATCCTCGTCAAGGAAATTTCTCCACTCCTCGTCGTTATCCGGGTCTATATCTCTCTCCGGCTCTATAGTTGCCTTGTCGTTTGCCCTTTCTCTGCACTCTGCGCACATCTCTTCGTTTGCATCCATAAAATTGCGCTTGCATATTGGACAAAGAACCTGCTCTAACTCATCGTCGTCGTTAAGTGCGGCAAATCTGAGCGCAGGGCCGATTTTAAGCTCTGCCTTACAAACGTCGCAATACTTCTCATCGTCCTTCATATAGTTAAGATCACATCTGGGGCATTTTACGTATCCCATTTTTCCTCCTCCTAGACTTAAGACGCGCAAGCTGTTAACAGTTTTTAGGTCAACGCCTTATTCTATAAACAATTTTAACGTATAATATGTTACGCTTAAATTTATGCGTAGCGCAATTATTATAGACATATTATATTAAATTGTAAACTGTTTTCGGTGAAAATTTAAAAAAATTTTTAATCTCGCTTGCCCCATACCGTTTTCTTACTGCAAAAAGATAACCGTTAAACGGCTTCTCAGCCGTATCACGCGCCCTCCAACAGCATTTTATCGGCAATTAGTGCTATAAATTCGCCGTTTGTGGGCTTTTCGCCCGCAAGATAGGTCTGAACACCGAACAATTCGTTTATATTGTTTATTCTTCCTCTTGACCAAGCAACCTCTATGGCGTGTCTTATAGCCCTTTCCACCTTACTTGGCGTTGTGGAATATTTTTCACCAATCATCGGATATAGCTTTTTAGTTATATTATTTATAACGTCCGGGCTGTCAACTGCAAGCTTTATACCCTCTCGCAAATACGAATACCCCTTTATATGCGGAGGAATACCTACGGATATAAAAATCTTGCTTATCTTTTCGTCAAGCGACGGGGCTTTAAACCTTGGATTTACAAACCCCGAAATCTTTTTGTCTATTAAAAACAAATCCTTTATTCTGCTGACTAACGTTGTCGGCTCGCACGGCTTAGTAATATAAAACGCTGCGCCTTTTGAAATACACGTTTCCACAACCTCCTCTCTGCTAAGCGCACTATAAACTATGACCTTCGTTTCGCTCCCGGATTTTGAAAGCCTATCTAAAACACCAAGTCCGTCCAGCCCGGACAGTATCAAATCGGTAACACAGTACTCTGCGCCCGTTCTCATTATTAACCCCACTCCCTCTTCTCCGTCGCAGGAGGTTGCAATAACCTCAAATTCGCCTGAGTCTTCAAACGCCTTTTTCAGCTCCTCACACTTTTGCTCTTTATCTTGAAGTATAATTATTCCGTGTTTTTTCATTTTTTACTCCTTTTTGCTCGGTTTTACCGTATTGTCATTAAAATTATACCATTTGAGCTTTTAAATCCCAAGAGCAAAGCGTGAGAGAAAAAGGCGTAAAAAAGAAACTTTTGTCGAAACGCAATCCTTTTTAACAGTTATGAATAACTTTTACAAATCTTTTGCCGACATCCGTCGTTTTTGCATAAAATGAGCTTTTGCGCACATACTGCCGTTATGAACGACGAAATTAAATATATTGAATTGGAAAAAAAGCTATACTCATCTCCACCCGACGAAATAGAGAGGGTGCTGTCGGAATTTTTTAATTTTTTAGGCATTAAATAAGGCTATAGGTCGATTTTCGACCTATAGCCTTATTTTTATTGTATTAACCAAGAAGCACGTCAAACGCAAGCATAAGGCAAAAGCCTATGAGCAAGGCGTACGTTGCGCCTCTTTGACTTCCGTGAGTGTGAGTTTCGGGAATCATCTCATCGCTTATGACGTAGAGCATAGTTCCGCCTGCAAAGGCAAGCGCAAACGGCAAAATAACAGTTGCAATGTTTACTGCAAAATAACCTATAAGCGTACCGACTACCTCTATAAGTCCGGTTATCATAGCGCATATAAAGGTCTTTTTTGCACTGACACCCGAAGAAAGCATCGGGGTTATGATAACCATACCCTCGGGGATGTTTTGAAGAGCTATTCCGCCGGCAATTATAAACGCGTGAGTTAAGTTGCCAGAGCCAAAACCGACACCCGCAGCAATGCCCTCGGGCAAGTTATGTATCGCAATTGCAGTAACGAATAAAAGCACCTTAGAAAGCTTTGCATCGGGATGCGCTTCCTCTTCACCTTCGGGTCCCAACAGCTTGTGCAAGTGCGGAACTGCCTTATCTAATAAGTTCAGAAATAACGCACCGACAAATACCCCTACTACGGTTATAATCAGTCCGTATTTACCGCCGTAATCGAGCGACGGAAGTATTAACCCTATTATCGATGCCGCAAGCATTACACCCGCCGCAAATGATAGAACAATATCAGAAAACCTGTGTGATAAATTTTTAAACGCAAAGCCTAAAAGCGAGCCTACTACCGTTGCTCCGCCTACGCCAAGCGCTGTCAATAAAACTATATACATACGTTAAATTTTTAAATCGTGCAAGAGGCTTTTAATGCCGTTGTCACAGCTTGCAACCTCATTCGATTTTTGTACCTCTTTTGAAATTCTTTGCTTAGTTTCTTTATTGAAAATTGCATTAAACCACCTTGCAACCAAGCAAAAGGGATATAGCAGTGCGCATTTTTGCAGAATTTGATATTTTTGCTTTAATTCACCAAAGGGGATAAACAGTCTTCTTAAAAAATAGCCAAGCTTTGTTTTTTGTCTGCTTTGTCTTGCGCTTATTTTGTTGTCAAAGGTGCCGTAAACCCCTCCTGTTAAAATATATTCCTCAAGCTTTGCCAAAAGTTCGTTCTTTTCACCTTGACCGAACCAAACGCCAGCCAAGCCCTCTGCGGCATTTGCAAAGGTTAAAAAGCCACAGCTTTCCAAATCACCTCTACTGCATTCTAAGCCGAAATTCTTGCCGAGAAGATATAAATCCATTACAGCTCTTATCCCACAGCCACCAAACTTAACGTGCTTTATCATATGCGAGATGATATAGGTGTAGAAAAAGCCGTTTGGCATTTGCTTGGTATGCGTATCTTTTGGCGTAGCAACCTCCCAAACGCTATCTAAATATTTACCTGCAATCTTTTCCGTTTCGGCTTCCTGAAGACTAAAATGCAGCTCTATATGCACGCCCGTAGGCGAATAAATCTGAGCATCGTGCTGACCGATTGATCTGCAATCGTAGCCCAAATTGTCGGTTAACACGCTTATAGCCCTACTTAGGTCTTCTTTTTTAACTAAAACGTCTATATCACAGCTGGTTCTCATCCACGTTTCGGGATACATATTTCTTATAACAGAGCCCTTTAAAGGAATGTGGTCGATATTGCTTTTACTAAGCTCCTCGCACAAAACCTCAAGCTCAGCAATCAAGGTTTCGGTTCTGAAAATCGCAATGCTTCTCGCATTTATAAAATGCTTTTCAGCCTCGCATTGCTCTGAAAAAACACCTAATTTATCAAGCGCGTCACCAACTATATGCGCCAAATCGTGTTTTTTTGCAAGAAGGTACAACGGCTTTAAATCTTCTTGCTTTATACTGCTTACAAAATCTTCAGGAAGAGCTTTAAAGCCCATCTCAAAATTTAAAAGCGCAAACAAAACATCTACGGTTTTTTTATCCATAATACCTCCTTGCGTTATATTTTTAAGTTTATATCAAGCACTCTAAACAATGGTGATAGACCACAAATCCACCCCATTATCCTCAAATACCTCTTTAAGTCTTTGACGGACTGCGGATTTAGAAACACCTTTCTTTAATACTACCTGTAAGAATCCACCGCCACCGGCACCGCATACGAGCTTACCGTCGATAAATTCTTCTACGCTCTCAAAAATGCAGTCAATCAGCGTGTTGGTGCTACCTTGGTCAATCATTTTGGAAAGCTCCCAATGTCTGTTTAAAAGCGAGGCAAAGCCGTCCACGTCACCGTTTTCAAGCTTTTGTTTCATATCTCTTGCTACGCTTTGAATTTCCTTCAAGGCGTAGAGGGAATCGGGCTCGTTACCGATATATCTGCCGACAACGTCCCTTAAAAGATTTCTCGCAAGACGTCTTTGACCTGTATAAATAAGGGCAATTCTCTCGTTTAACTCGTCAAGCGTCTGCTTGGAAAGATTTACTTTTTCTACCTTGATATCCTGAACTATACCCGGCTTTGTAGTAATAAATTTCACTCCGGGGAGAATTCCTCCCACCTGGTCCTGCCAACCGCCACCCGTAGACATAATCTGCTCCATGCAAAGCACGTGAGAGAATAAATCCTCGTCAGTAAACGGTATACCCATAAACTCGAAAATAGCCTTTACACATGCGCAGGACAGAATACTGCTGGTACCAAGACCACTGCCCTTTGGCACACCGACCACCTCGCTTTGCATTAAAAATCCACCGCCGAGTCTGGTTAAAATCTCATCTAAATTGCCACCCTCCTTAGGGATAATTCCACAGGCTAAAAGCCCTGCCTTCTGAAGGGCAAAGGAATCGTACGGGTCACCCGTTTCCTGCAATTTTGCTATATCGTCGAACTCGCCGTGAACATTCATATCACGGCTGTCGAAAATTATCTTCTTTTCTTTAATTTTTGTAAGCTTTACCGAAACGGGCTTTTCTCCTTGCAAAAGCACTGCGGCGTTTAACACTGCCCCGCCGTTTTCGTTGCAGTATGGCGGAGTATCGCTCCAACCCCCGCCCCAATTCACTCTGAGCGGAAGCTTAACCTCGTGCTCGTCTTTAACTATTGTACATTTATCGTTATAGCTAAGCCCCTCTAACACGCTGTTTAATATTGCCTTTTGAATACATTTAAAGCTCTCTAAAACGTAATTATCGCCCGATAATCCACCTATAGCCCTACCTACGTAATAATTAAGGCGCATTTTTTCGTAGCAGTCTGCCTTTTCTAAACGCTTTTCAAGCCACTCCTTTTGTATAGGGGTCAGGCTGGTTGCCATCAAGACGTCTTTAGCCTCTTTCACGCATCTTCCGTCTGAAATCAGCTTTTCTACACCGTCCATTCTAACAAGCTCTTGCATGCGCTTATTCCACTCTATAATGGCGTTGGAATCGGCATCGTTAAAGCCTGAACAAAGGCTCTTTCTGTTAGAATTTCTCCATCTTTCGATATCGCCCTCACCTCTTGTCATCGCATAGAGGTTAAGAGCCTCGGATATAGCCTCAACTATAGTGTCGCATTCCGGATATAAATTCGCAGTCCAAAGATACTCCTCAGCACCGCTCCACAAAGCGTCTTTCACGTTATATTTATTGACAAATTCTGCAAGGCTAACACCTAAAAAAGTACAGCCGTCGCTCATTTTTCCCTTAGGGTTATCGTTAATGCCGTAAATACGGGCAACGAACTTGCCGTTTTTCTGCTTTAAGCCGTGCAATACCACGTTTGAGGGAATAACCTCGTCGTGAATATCTATAAACGACAGCAAGACGTTATCGCCAACGCAGGCGTTTTTATGCACGTAGGACGACTCTAAATAACAGCCCTTGCCAATCCTTGCCTTGCTTGACAGAACGCTGTTATAGCCGGCAACCTCGCCCTTTATACTGCACCCTACCTTACTGCTCCAGCCCAAATGGTCGTAAGAGCTTACTTCCTCGTTCATAAGGTGCAATATCTCTTTGGTAGTGCCAAAATGTATAAATTTTGCAGGTGCAAGCCTTAAAAGCTTGAGCTTATATGGGCGAAGAGCATTCCAGACAAGCTCTCTCGCTTTGGTTAACCCGTCCGAATAGTCACCCTCGGGCTTTTCCTTATAAAAGCTCTCGAGAGTAGAATCGGTCGCTAACGGATAGAGGAAATCTCCGTAAAGAGAAAGCCTTACTCTATCGTTTACAAGCGACTTATATTTTTCCCCGTCGAATTTGCCGTCGGTTGAAATCAATTTATAAAGTGCCGAGAGCATGTCGGTTGAAAAAACGACTGCGCCCGTATCAATATCCACTGCGCCTCTTTCGTTTACCGCGCCTTGACGGGTAAGCTCTTCTACATTTTGCTTATGCAAAAATTTCTTTACAAATCCGTCTTCTCCGTTTAAAAACACCCCGTGATTTTTACCCGTTTCAACCTTTTCTTTAAAGGAAATTGCAGCAGCTCCGTTTCCGCCGTAATCTATTTGCAACGGGTTGAATAAGAGCAATACGTCACCCGAAAGCAAAAGCATTCCTTTTGAAATTCTTGAAGGAACTGAGGATGTCGCCACCATAAACTCGTCAAAAAGGGTTGAGTTTCTTCCGTTTGGAAGCTTATGGGGTACGGGAGAGAAAAGCTTGCCGAGTGCAGAATACTGAGGCACTCTCTTGCTATCCCCACCCGAATGTATTACTAAAATACAGAGATTAGAAAAATCACTGCTACCGCTATGCTCTGCAATATATTTAATTACGCCGAGAGTTGCCCCGCCCGAGCCAACTCTTTTGCCGTCCTCGTCGGGAATAACGGCAAAGTGAGTGTTTTGTGGCAATACACCCGCCTCTCGCCTTTCATTTAATTGCGCGCGAAAGCCCTCTGCCTGACTCTCGTTAGAGGCAGTAAGTATAACGTAATCCCAGCGCGAAAATCTGGGATTTGTAATAGCGCGAACGTAATCGTCCCACGCGTCTTGGTAAGACTGCGCTAAAAATAGTGACGTAAGATTTTTCATAATTCCTCAATACAGCTTACCGCGTAAGCTTTTCCTTATGTAACAATGTACAATCAGATTTTATGGCTCTTAGTATTTATAAACACACCAACAAGCTTAATCATAACCGCAACAAGCCTTTTCTTAAATGGTATAAACCGGTTGCCTATAACCTTATGTTGTTTTATTACCCAAACAGCCTCTTTTTTACCAACCTTACTTAAGCCCTTTTCTTTAATGGCAGAAAGAGCCATTGCAATTAAATTTTTTAAAGATGCTTTATACATCTCCTCGTCTTTATCCTTGAAAAAATTAGCAACGTCTGTAAAAGACCTTAAATGAGAGCGAATAAATTTTTCCCTCGATTTTAAAAGCTCATCGGTAATGCTTTGATTATTATCGTCTTTTCGCTGAACATAATAGTACAGCGAATAATCTAAAGCAGCAACCCTTTCGGCATAGTAAAAAACACGGGCTATAACAGGAACGTCATTATTCGTTCTTATACTTGTATTATATTGCGGTTTTTTCACTATCTCAGACTTGTAAATCTTACACCAAAGCAAATTACTGAACAAGTTCGGGCTTTTTTTAGTCATAATCTGAAGAAGAGCGTCCCTTCCTTCAAAAAGCTGTACGTCGCCCGTTCCTGTAGGCATAGGACTTTCTATGCTGTCCGTTTTGCTGTACCCAAATTGAACGATATCAACGTTTTCCTTAGTTATAGTTTGATGAGCCTTTTCAAAGGCGTCTTTGGTAAAAGCATCGTCTGAGTCCATAAACATTATATATTTGCCTATAGCTGCTTCTATGCCTATCTTTCGAGCTAAGCTTCCCCCGCCGTTTTCTTTATGAATAACCCTTACTCTACTGTCCTTTTCAGCGTATAAATCACAAATTTCACCCGATTTATCCGTTGAACCGTCATCAATAAGTATAAGCTCAAAATTATCAAAGGTTTGCGATAAAACGCTCTCAATACTTCTTTTTAGATATTTATCAGCGTTGTATACGGGAACGATAACGCTTATTCCATTATTAACAAGCTCATTCATAAAATTCTCCTTATTTGCTCTTAATGCCTTTATCTAAAATCTTTAAATAATCGTATTTTTTACCCACGCTCTGCTTCATAAGGCGAGAAAAAATGCTGACATTAGAAAGCCCTGCAATAAGGCCGTCGCAGCGCGATAAGGTATAAGAATCCCTGATAACCTCAAGCCCTAAAAGATAATGATGCAAGGGTCTGTCGACCTCGCTTTTCATTACCGTTTCGTCACCTGACGTTCTAATTACGTCTTTATAGTAAACTAATTTATCTCCAAACTTTGCGCTAAAAACCTCGATTGCCTCACTGTCGTCGGTCGCTAAAAATATTTTATCGAAACTGTGTTCTTTTAAAGTCTCTTCAACGCTTTGGGCGTATTCTTCTATTGTAACCATATTGGGATGATTATCGTAATGGCGCTTAAAATCCGCACCGCGAATATGTATACCTAAAGTCCTCTTATCTTCAAGAAGCTCTTTAGCAACCTTACAAACTTTGTTTTCAGTATCTTCATTAAAACGAAGATACTTTTTCATTAAATTTGCTATAACCTCAAAATACTCTTCTGTTGGAGCATAGCCCGATTTAAAGCCTAAGCTTTTCTTGATAAAATCTCTTTGAATCCAGTTATGCTCGACCACGGCAAAACTGTTTTTTGCCGACTCTAACGTAACTTCCGTCGGTTGCAAGAAATAGTACTCAAAAGGGTTCGTCGTGCCGTTTATAGGCTCTTTTTCGGCGTAAGAAGAGTTTTCGGACATCGTCAATACCGGAACAAGCCCCAATCTGTCTGCAAAATACAATTCGTTTAATAAAAACCTAAGTTCTGCAAAAAAACCGTCGCAACCCATAGTTTTAGCAATATAAATCATTTTACCTTGATTTTCTTGCCCTAACTGCACAACGCGCAGTCTTAACGGATCGTATCCGATAGACATTACCTCGTCTACAAACTCTTTATTTTTTCTATGCCTAAAGCAACGCTGTAAATAATTAAGCTTAGGATGTTTTTTTAGAAAACTTTTTGCACCCATTTATACTCTCCAATAGCCGTTTAATGTATTTTAAATTTTTCTCCAAACCATCTTGTTGATTATGCCAACGTAAGATTGGATAATTTTTACTACCTTTACAGACACGTTATCGTCAACGTATGCGGGCACGTCAATGCCCATATCGCCGTTTTGATGCATAGATACTGCCAAATCAACGGCTTGTAATACTTGCTCAGAGGTTATTGAGCCTATAGTAAATACTCCCTTATCCATAGCCTCCGGTCTTTCGGTCGACGTACGGATTGAAACTGCCGGGAATTTAAAGAAAGCTCCTTCTTCGGGAATAGTTCCGCTATCCGATACTACGCAAAATGCATTTTGCTGTAATTTGTTATAATCAAAGAACCCCAGTGGCTTGCTTTGAATAACACGCTTGTCAAACTTAAATCCTCTTTGCTCGATAAATTTTTGAGAACGTGGATGACAACTATATAAAATAGGCATATCGTACGTTTCTGCCATAGCGTTTACGGCGTTCATAAGCGAGAAGAAGTTAGCCTCTATGTCGATATTCTCTTCTCTGTGCGCTGAAAGAAGAATATATCCCCTCTCCTTTAAGCCGAGCCTTTTCAAAACGTCGCTCTTTTCAATATTATCTAAATTATCCTTTAAAACCTCTGCCATAGGCGAGCCTACTACGTAGGTGTTTTCAGGTCTTACACCGGTATCTAAAATGTAACGGCGAGCATGTTCACTGTAGCAAAGGTTTACGTCGCTCGTAACGTCTACTATTCTTCTTATAACCTCTTCCGGGAGATTTTCATCCTTACAGCGGTTACCCGCTTCCATATGGAATACGGGAATTTTAAGTCTTTTAGCAGATATTACCGAAAGACACGAATTTGTATCCCCTAAAACTATTATTGCATCGGGCTTGACCTTTTCCATAATCTCATACGATTTAGCTATCACGTTGCCCATAGTTTGACCGAGGTTTTCGCCTACTACGCCAAGGTAATAATCGGGCTCACGAAGACCTAATTCCTTAAAGAAAACCTCGTTTAAGGTATAGTCGTAGTTTTGACCTGTATGCACTAAAACGTGGTCGAAATATTTGTCGCACTTTTTAATTATTGCAGACATTTTTATAATCTCGGGACGAGTACCGAGTATTGTCATAAGCTTAAGCTTTTTCATGTTTTCTCCTTTTATAATGGATAATGTGGATATAAATCCTTATGATTTTTAATCCACTCAGCCATTTCTACAACCATAGTTTCGTAATCGGGAATTAAATAACTAAAATCAAATCTCGTTCTCTTTAAAGACTTGTCCGCATTTATTCCCTCTATAGGATTAATTTCCAACTCGTTATTTCTTAAATACTTATTGAAAAGCCTTAACAAATCGTATTTAGAAATCGAGTGGTCGGGCACGGTATTATACAAGCCGTGCGCTCTTTCCCTTGCTGCGACCTCCATAGTCTTTGCAAGCTGAAGTGTCGTCTGCCCCGTCCACATAGCCTTTGTAAAACCGTTTATAGCACCGTTTTGCTTCATAAACCAGTTAAGTAGACCTATCCCGTTAGGATTGATATCTGGTCCTACTATAGAATTTCTAAGCGTTATATTCTTACCGTCCTCAAGTTCGCCGAGAGCCTTTGACCTGTCGTAAAAAGTAGCGCCGTCGGGCAAATCGTCCTCTGTGTAGCACCCTCTTTTACCCGAAAATACACAGTCTGTACTCATATGTATAACTTGAGTTTCCGTACCGCTCGTTACGTCGGCTAAAAAATGAGGGAAATAGCCGTTTAAAAAGCTTGCTAAGGCCTTATTTTCTTCTGCAAACTGGTTTAAGATACCAATACAGTTTATAACGCTATCGTAATGCCCGTCTTTTATAGTTTTTGCAAGTGAAACCGTATCCCTTGCATCACCCACAACGGTATCGACAAGCGCAGACTTTTCTTGAGCAAAGCCCGTAACATCGTGGCCCTGCTCTTTTAAATACAGTGATATGGTATGACCTGCCATACCGTTACAGCCGAGAACTAAAAATTTCATTTTACTCCTCCATCTTTTTAAGCTCTTCTCGGATATATGCCAAGGATAAAAGCTTTTCTTTTACCTCTTCTACGCTTAAAAGCTTAGTATTGTTACTGTTAAACTCGGTTAAAACGTCCCTGTCGGGATTGCCGTTTGTAAAGTATTTATCGTAGTTAAGACCGCGATTATCTGCAGGAACACGATAAAAATCGCCAAGGTCTAAGGCGTGTGCGCACTCCTCGTTAGTTAAAAGTGCCTCGTACATCTTTTCGCCGTGACGGATACCTATAACCCTTATATCATCTTTCCTTCCGCCAAAAAGCTCGCAAACGGCAGTTGCCAAAACCTCAAGCGTACATGCCGGTGCTTTTTGAACGAGGATATCTCCGCTTACACCGTTTTTAAAAGCGTATAAAACAAGGTCTACAGCCTCGTCTAATGACATAATAAATCTCGTCATTTTAGGGTCTGTAATCGTAATTGGACTTCCCGCTTTAATCTGGTCTATCCAAAGAGGAATTACAGAGCCTCTCGAGCACATTACGTTGCCGTAGCGGGTACAGCAAATTTTAGTTTTTTCGGGAGCAACCGTTCTTGCCTTGGCAACCACTACCTTTTCCATCATAGCCTTGCTTGTACCCATTGCGTTAACGGGATATGCAGCCTTGTCGGTAGAAAGACATACTACGTTTTTAACGCCTGCCTCAATTGCAGCGGTTAAAACGTTGTCTGTACCGAATACGTTGGTTTTTACAGCCTCTATAGGGAAAAACTCGCAAGAAGGAACTTGCTTTAAGGCTGCGGCGTGGAAGATATAGTCTACGCCGTGCATAGCGTTTTTTACGCTTGCCAAATCTCTTACGTCGCCGATATAAAACTTAATTTTGTCGGCAACCTCAGGCATTTTTACCTGAAACTCATGGCGCATATCGTCTTGCTTTTTTTCATCTCTTGAAAAAATTCTTATCTCGCCGATATCAGTTTTTAAAAATCTATTGAGTACAGCGTTACCAAACGAGCCGGTTCCACCTGTTATAAGCAAGGTCTTGTCTTTAAAAAGTGTCATTTTTCTTTCTCCTTATTTTCTATTTGAAAATTTTGTTTTTTATTTTACACACCGCGCTAAAAACCCGTTCGCGGTCTTTTTTGCTTAAAACGATAATTATCGAATTTGCAATACATACAAGACAAACTGCAATTCCGCTTATTATTAAAGTTATCCATCCGTTTGCCTTAAACACAAGGCTTAGTCCGTAGCACACTGCAGTCGACAAGCCGAAAAGCAACAGGCTTCTTAAAATAACCGTGTAAAACCCGATTGTCTTACACCCTATTATCTTTGCGCAGTACGGAATCAAGAACGTAAGGCTATGCAAGGTTAAAAATACCATACTGGTGCCGACTATTATCATTTTCCTCAGGGTGCTGTTATCTACAAAGTATAAAAGCCAAAACATTGTAACAAGCCCTGTAAATGCAAAAGCTAAGGTAACGAGTGAATTTAATTTTACCTTATTTGCCGAGGAAACAACTGCAGAAAACGGACTTGTAACAAGCTGTATCGGGTACAGAATTATAGCAGTCGTAGATATTATCCACAAGAGATTATAGTCCTGCGACGGCACCCAGAGCTTAAAAAAGCTCTTTCCGTAGACAATCATAAATACTACGGGTATTGCAGTTATTATAGCAACTATCTTACTGCTATAGATAAGCGTTTCCTTCATTCCCACATAATTTTGCTCTGCAAACAGCTTCGTCTGCTTAGGCGCAAAAATGTTTGCTATGGTTACTATAAGGCTTTGAACGTATATTGGTATCTGCTTTGCAGTAGAAACTATACCGGTCGCTGCGGCAGCGGCAATAGCAATCTGCTCCGGCGTCATACCGATAGGCGCTTTAAACGTAACGTTTACTATCAAAAGGTCAAGCCCGGTTATTATTACACTACCCGCAGAGCTTACGGTATTCCACACACCGGAGGAAACCAGCTCGCCTATCTTTCTTATGTCAAATTTATTGACAGAAAGCCTAATCTCCGGCATTAATTTTTTAAATATCTGATAATTTCTGAAAAAATTGTATACGCTGCAAGTAAGCTGTATCAAGCCTATAAACCATAGCCTTGGTATAAGCAAGACGAAGATTGCAAAGGATAAAATACCCTTGAGTAGCGTTGCCTCTGTTTTTCGCATAGCAACCATGTCAAGTCTGTTTGCAACGTAGCCTGCATTTACAAAGGTGCTACCTATAAGGTCAACGAAAAAATGCGAAAATACCAATATAAACAGTGCGGTAACATCTTGCACCAAATGGACCGGAACGTTTAAAAGCCTTGGTAAAAACAGTATTATCAAAATCGCCGGTGTGCTAAGCAAAAAGCAAAGCGCCACGTTAGCAACAATTACAGACGAATAATATTTTACAACGTCTTCCTTATCGCCTTTATAATAAGCAACCGCAATAAACCTGCCTGCCATAGAGTTTATAGCCGTGGTGATAAGCGTTGCATAGCTTATAAAGTTGGCTGATAACCCTACAAAGCCGTAAGCCTCTTGCCCCAGCTTAGCTATTATAAATGGGGTTAAGAAAAAGCTTATTGCCAAATTTATCGCAAAGGATATAATTTGACTTATCATATTTATACTCGTCTGCTTTGCCCCAAATTTAGAATTTACGTTATTGTCCATTTGCATTACTTATCGGAAATCTGGTCTTGTCCCAGTTAATATTCTCCTTTACAATTTTGGCGGGATTACCTTCAACCGCGCAACCTTTTTTCATAATACTCTTTGTTATCACAGAATGAGCCCCAACGATATTATTTTCTTCTACCATAACGCCTTTAAGCAAGGTTGAGCCATAGCCAAGCCACACGTGGTCTTTTACTATAATGTCGCCAGGCTTATTAATTCTCTTGCCGTCTATATCCAAAATGGAGTGTCTGTCACTCGTAGTAAAATAAACGTTCGTAGAAAACATACACGACTGCCCTATAAGTATTTTGCTACCCTCTAAACAATACATTTCCGTTTTTCCACAAATCATTGTATCTTTATTTATTATAATTTCGTTATTGTCTTCTTCTATACAAATGTATAAATTCTTTAATATGCAGCCGTCTTCTACTAAAATCTTGTTATTATTTCCTAGTATGAGGCAAGTAAAGTCCATATTGCATTGCGGATTTTTTATTATAAGACTATTATTGTTTCCTTTTATGCAAACGTTTCCACGTTTCTGAATTCCCTCTATTTTAACTGTGTTTTTGCCCTTTATTTTAAACTTGTTATATCTAAAAATTCGACATATACACATTAGGATTTTGACTAAAAATTTATTGTTTTTTATTTGTTGTTTCATAATTCTATTTTCTTTTTAACTTTCTCATTATCCAACTGAGCAAATAAACGTAAGGCTTTATAGGGAAAGGCAAAACTGCCAATCTTACTAAAAAATTGCACTGAATTACTCTGCTCGTCAAATGCCACCAAAGAAACCTGTAAGGATATAATCCGTCAGCCTTTAATTTTGCAAGTAATTCTTTCATTTCTTGCTTGCTTTTACAAAGCGTAACACCGTCCCAGATAATACTTTGACAGCACAGTCTTTTTCTTCTTTGAACTTCTCTTAATACGCTTTTAGGCAGCTCCTCTTTTTTACAACGCACGTATTCTTTTTCGTAGATTTTTGCAAGAGTCCACAGGTTTTGCTGATGCCTGCGCTTTTTATCTTCCGATTTATTATGCATTGCAGAGCCTTGTCTTTGGCGGTAATAATAAATTTCCGCTTTTGTTTCCAGCCCTATATGCTTGCGGTAATTTATTTGAAAAGCCCAAAGGTAATCCTCGCCGTAGGCAAGCTCTTTATTATAGACTATCCCGTTATCTAAAAGATATTGCCTTCTGCAAATATACTGACATCCGCCGCCCTTTGAGGAATAGCCGATTTGGTTTTGTATTTCTATCTCCGTTGCTTTTTGCGGATTAAACCTACTTTCCTCTTCCACGTTAAAGTAATCGAAGGTTATAAGGTCTGCGCCTCTTTCATCCATTGCAGACAATAATCTGCCCAAACAATTTGGCGCGATATAGTCGTCGGGGTCTACAAACCAAACGTATTTGCCCGTTGCATTGTCAAGCCCGTTGTTTCTTGCCACGCAAACACCCGAATTCGGTTGTGAAATAATCTTTATATTACTATGTAGTTTTGTATACCCCTCTATTACCTCTACAGAGTTATCTGGCGACCCGTCGTTTACACAAATTATTTCGTAATCTTCCTTTGCAATATCTTGGCAAAGAAGAGAGTCTAAACAATCGGGTATAAACTTAGCGACGTTATATACGGGTAAAATTATACTTAGTTTCATTTATTTATCCTTTTTTATTTTAAGCAAAAGAACTCTTCAATCTGCTTGTCCATACACTTTGGCACGTCGCCACCAGACGTCCAAATCTTAGCCCACTCTACCGTCTTTTCGATAGCGGTTGTTAAATTCCAACGCGGTTTCCAACCGAAAACGGTTTTAAGCTTTGAACAGTCAAGCTTTAAAAAGTTAGCCTCGTGTGGGCCTCCGTCGTGCTTGTTTATCCACTTTAAGCCCTCGCCCCATTTTTCTACGAAAACGTCTACGAGTCTGCCTGTTTCGTAGCAGTCAATCTCATCAGGACCTACGTTATAATAATCTGCATACTTTATATCCTCGTATTGCTTTGAGGCTATCATAAGATATGCATAAAGTGGCTCTAAAACGTGCTCGTAAGGGCGCGTAGAATAAGGATTTCTGACTATAATATCTCTTTTTTCTATCCCTGCTCTTATACAGTCGGGAATAATTCTATCGTTTGCAAAATCCCCACCGCCAATTACGTTTCCTGCCCTTGCAGTAGAAATAGGCAACGTCGGCTTTCCGTCTTTATCCGTAAAGAAAGACCTTTGATAGCTGTGAGTTACAAGCTCCGAGCAAGACTTTGAGTTAGAATAAGGGTCATAGCCGTCAAGCTCCTCGTTTTCGCGGTAACCCCACGACCACTCCTTATTTAAATAAACCTTGTCCGTCGTTACGTTTAAAAATGACTTTACGCAAGAAGAATTTCTCACGCACTCTAAAATATTAACCGTACCCATTACGTTTGTTTCATAGGTGTATTTAGGGTCTTTATAGCTATCTCTGACTATCGGCTGTGCGGCTAAGTGTAAAACAATCTCCGGCTGAGCCTTGTCAAAGGCCCTTTTAAGACTCTCGTAATCTCTTATATCGCCGATAACAGAGGTCATTTTATTCTCAACGTCGGCAAGCTCAAAAAGGGACGGATTAGTCGGTGCAGGCAATGAGTAGCCCGTAACAATAGCCCCTGCGTTTATTAAAATTCTGCAAAGCCAAGAGCCCTTAAATCCGGTGTGACCGGTTACAAAAACCCTCTTGCCTTTATAAAAGCTTAAATCAAAGGACATAATTATTCCTCCCAAATCTTCCAAGGTGCGTCGCCCTTGCTCCATAATTTTTCAAGCTGTTCCTTTTCTCTGAGCGTATCCATGCACTGCCAATAGCCCTTATGAGTACGGCTCATGAGCTGACCGTCTGCAACCAAGCGCACCATGGGCTCCTTTTCAAAGGAAATATGGTCGCCGTCGATATAGTCGAAAATCTGAGGCTCCATTACCATAAAGCCTATGTTTATAAGGTCGCCGTCTAAATCGCTCTTTTCTCTGAACGCCTTTACGCTTCCGTCCTTATCCAAATCTAAAACACCCTTATTCTGACCGAAGTTGTAAACGGAAATAGTTCCTATTTTGCCGTGCGATTTATGGAAAGCCAAAAGCTCGTTTACGTCGATATCGCCAACTGCATCGCCATAGGTCAGCATAAACGGCTCGTTGCCTATATAGTCCTTTACCCTCTTTATTCTGCCACCCGTCATGGTATTGAGCCCTGTGTCAACTATGGTAACCTTCCATGGCTCGGTTCTCTTATTATGTATAACCATAGAGTTCTCTGCAGTGAAGTCAAAGGTCACGTCGCTGGTATGTAAAAAGTAATCTGCAAACCACTCCTTTATAACGTGCTGCTTATAGCCTGCGCAAATTATAAACTCGTTAAAGCCCTGTGCAGAATAGCCCTTCATAATATGCCAAAGTATCGGCTTTTCACCAATCTCTATCATCGGCTTTGGCTTTAAATGCGATTCCTCTGAAATTCTCGTTCCAAATCCACCTGCTAAAATTACTACCTTCATACCTTACTCCCTTACGATGTTATATTTTATTTATATAATAATGATTACTGTATTACCGCTTGATCTGACGGAGTTTTCTTATTTATTATCCCATTACCTTTAAAGCTAACCTTTTAAAAAACGACAGCCTTTTATTTTTGCTCAGCTTATATTTAAGGTTATCCTCTTTAAGCATCTTTCTGAAATCACCGTCAAGCGCTCTATGCTTGATCGCAGACGCGTACCATTTGCCAAGCATTGCCTGAGAAAGAGCTTGTGAATACTGCGATTCGCCTTCGCAAACCTTAACAACCTCTCTATATGCCAAAATATGAGATTTTATCATATCCCTGACGTCATTTTTAGTTTCTCTTGCATCGCTTTCGTCATGACGGCAATAATAATATCTCCTCTTGTCGCTATGCGATACCTTCCTTGCCTTTAAAAAGGCTTCCGAAATAAATATTGCATCCTCGCAACCAATTCCTTTAAACTGCACGCCATCTAATATCTCTTTCTTGAAAATCTTATTCCAACGCAAAAAACTAAAAAGATTTACGTCACCGTCGCCGTAGCAATGCCCAAACGCCTCTTCGCCCGTGTATACGTCCACGGGGTATGCCGTTGCACCTATCTTTTTTACATCCTCTTGAATTTCTCCGTTTACAACGTGATAAAATGAGCATTGGCAAATATCGGCATCGTTGGATTCCAAGTCCTTAACGAGCGTTCTTAAATACTTTTCGGTAACGTAATCGTCAGCATCCACAAACGTCACGTAGTAGCCGGTAGCAAGCATTAATCCATGATTCCTGCACGCAGACGCGCCTATGCTTGCCTCGAGATGAACAACCCTGAATCTCCCGTCCTTTTCAGCATACTCGTCGCAAATTTCACCGCTTTTATCGGGTGAGCAATCGTCTATGAGTATTGCCTCCCACTCGGTGTAAATCTGGTTTATAATGCTTTCTAAGCATCTGGAAAGATACATTTCCACCTTGTAAACGGGTATTATAATACTTACCTTGTTCATAATTAACCTCCGAAAAGTGAGAATCCCGTATACGACCGCGCGTATAGCATATAGGCTAAGAATACAGCAAAAACAAGCCAGTATGCCCACCAATAATTCGATTCCTTTTCAAATTTAGAAACGACGTTTGCTATCATAAACATTCCGTAAACGCTGAAATACATACTCATACGGAAGATGTTATCTATTCTGATTGCGAAGATTTGGAATACAAGCCCCAAAACAATCATGTTGAGCAGTGCCCTACCCTCTCTGTCCTCCAAGCAGTATTCTCTTTGCAGAACAAAGCAAATTACGGCTATACCAAGCTGAACGACGTAGCCGAATATAGAAAGACCTGTCGTAACGTCTGCATATTTTTCTACGTCGTCGTTCCAAGCGAGCGTTCTTACGATTTCGTTTATTGCGGAAGGGAATAAAAACGCAATCGTGGCTGATGCAACGACGAGTAAAATTTGAACAATTCCGAATTTTTTATTTATTAAAAAGTAGGTGAGGATAAATATTATACACGACGAGTGGAACAAATACCCCAAAAAAACGAATAGGGCGAACTGTATCGGCTTTCTGTCGTACGCCTTTACAAAAGCAAAAAAGCAAAAGCCCATTGCCATAGTTTGTCTTATACCCGTCATCGTGAAGAAGACGTAAGATATACACGTTAAGCCCAAGGTCGTCAAAAACGGTATTTGACTGAATCTTCTTAACGCATAGATAAATCCCGTATAATAGAGCACCGAAACCATCAACAGCCAAACTCTGAACGGCAAGCCCATGCTACCGAGTGTTGACGATAAAAAATGATAAACAGGGTCTTTTTTGTTAATTTTAAAGATTGTGTAATACCTGAGCTTTATAGACATTTCCGAGTACATCTCGTAGAACTCTTTATAAACCTTGGTATCAGTATAAAAGCCAATAGAACGGAAAGCGGTAATAAACACGAGTACCGCCCAAATTATCCACAAATATATTTTATCCTTTTTCTCGCTATGGGCAAACACCTGTGAAAGCCCGAACAAAATAGCGATTACGCCTAAAATAATTGTCATAAATTACCGTTCAATAAGTTCCTTGTATACTTTTATAAATTCGTTCAGGGTCGTTTCCTTATTCATCGACCTCACTATAAACTGCCTGCATCTGTCTGTGTAACAGCTCTTGCCGTCACTTTCTATTTGCTTTAATTTTTCTAAAACTCCGTCTACGTCCTTAGGTGCTGCTACGTAGCCGCAGCCCTCCCCTATAAGCTCGGGGTTTGCAGTAGAATTAAACACTACCGCCGGTGTTCCGCAAGAGAGAGCCTCTGCAGTAACCTTACCAAACGTTTCTTCTACCGACATCTGCACGAAAACGTCTGCCATAGAATAGTATTTTGCAAGCTCCTCTACACTTTCGGTATGCCCTACGTGCATTATATTTTGGGGTAGCTCGGTGTTTTGCGGAAGTCCGCCAACGAAAACTATCCTATAATTATCCGGCATTTTACTTGCCAAATCCTTAAATAAAGATAAGCCCTTGCTCTCGTCAAGACAGGTCGCCACGCCAAGCACGACGAACTTGTCCTCTAAGCCCAATTTTTGTCTTAAATCGGACTTTGACGGCTTGAACGAATCAACGTCTATAGAGTTGTAAATTCTCTTAATTACGTTAGCTTTACCCATTATTGACTTTTTAGCCTCGCCAAGCAGCCAATCTGAAACGGCTATTACACCGAATTTTTCTAAGGAATCGTAAACAGCCTTTTTATCGTTGTACATTTTCTTGGTTCTGTCAAAAAACCAAGTGGGGTTACAGCTTTGAAGCTGTGGGCATTTATCGCACTCCGTTTGCCACTTATAACAGTTTGCGCTTGTAAAATGCGAGCATTTGCCGGTAAAAAGCCAACAGTCGTCCAAAACGAAAAGAACGGGAATTTTTCTTTTGGCAACCTCTTTGAAAAAGTAGTTGAAATGAATATAATTTCCGTGTAGCACCTGAACGTGAATAACGTCGGGCTTTTTTTCGTCAACGAGCTTTAAAAGCTTTTTTGTCGCGCCCTTTGAATAATAGGCCTGCTTGCCCCAGAGCCTTGACAAAAAGGCGTGCGCCTTATGGTCAAAATCACTGCCTATCCTGTAAAAACTGCTCTCGCCTACATACTTTAAGGGCGACGCAATATAAACCTCATGTCCCTCTCCTCTAAGCTTTTCGGCAAGGTCCTTCATCGACCTTCCGCTGCTGCGAGTGCCGTATATGGCGTTTATCATCAAAACTTTCATTATTTCTTCTCTATGAGCTCTTCCAACTCTCTCTTTAAATTAGATTGAATATCCCTTCTGTTGTGAAGCTTAACACCACATTCCCAGCCCTTTTTAGCATACTCGTCCAGATAACTGTCATCGGATATAATTCTCTTTAAGACTTGCTCTAAATTTTTCTTGTCGCTGACAACGATTGCCGCGTCATGACGGATAAGGTGGTCGATTGACCCGCATCTTGCGTCGCCGAGTGCAAGCTGAGGACGGCAAGCAACCATTTGACCTACTATTTTTGTAGAGAAAGATTCTCTAACTGCAAGCCACTCTTTAAGTCTGAACGACTCTACGTGAACAAGCACGTCAGCCTCCTTTTGTATCCTTTCAATCTCGGTGTAAGGAACTTTCCCTCTGAAGCTTATTGCCTTACACTTTTGGTATTTTTTAAGTATTGATTTTTTAAGCTGAGAGGCAGAATAAATATCAAGCGTTGCACCGCCCCCTATTTTATCTATCGCTCTGCCTATTCTTAAAAGCTCCTCCCAACGGTGATTGCCTAAATTGCCCGTAAAGACAAGCTTTCTCTCTTTGTTATATTCGGTTTTATAAGTTGGCTCGCCCTCGAAAACGTTTCCGTTTGCCATAATAATACATTCTTTTTTGAAGTATTTTTCCGCGCACTCCTTGCCTACCTCGGATACCACGTAAAGATAGTCGCAAAGCTTTATCGTCCTTTTAACCTTGCCCCTTTGGGTGAGTCTGTCAAACCAGAAAAACGGATTTAAGGAAAACTGTCTTAAAGAATAGTTGTCGTCACCGTAGTAGCCTACCATTTTAGTAGGCTTAACCTTATAAACAAACTGGTCAACAGCATTCATATACGATTGCTTATAAACAGGAGTAAACATTACGTCTGCATCAAACTCTTTAACGACGCTTTTAAGACGCTCGTTTTTCCATCTTCCTATCCACCAAATAAAACGCCTACCCCAACCGAAAATTCTAAAATGCGTTTTTCTTGCAACGTTCATCCACTTGGTTTCAGATTTGCCCATCTCGTCCTTTTCGTCGATATTGTCTGGCTCTATAATCTTGCCTACCGGGTTTTTTCTGTTTTTAAGGTTTGCAACAATCTGCCCCATAGAAATCTGGAAATACTTGATGTTCGTCATTTCCGTCTTGGGGTTACCGCCCATGCAGTAGATATTTAAAATTTCTAAATTGTCTATCCCGCCGAACAAATCGCTGAAAACCTTGCCGAAGCTGTTGTTTTTGTTCCATGGATAGTCTGAAATGATAAGTAGTTTCATTTTATCTTCCTCTATGATTTAAATAAAAGCCTAAAACTCTTGCCATCCCCCAATAGCCTAAAAGCTTATACACCTTTAACGCCTTGCTTACCTTTGGATGACTGTGATACTGCCTGATGTACTTCTTGCAAAATTCCTTTAAAGTCCGTCTTACCTGCTTTTTTTGAGCCCTGTCCATCTCAACGCTCCTTCTGAACGTCAATGCGGACGCTATCATGGCCTGATAGGTCACGTAATTCATCATTGCCTGATGCACGGGGTTTTCCTTATCGCAAAGTATACTCGGCGCACTGCTGATAATTTCGCAAAGGTCTTGTATGCTTTTAAATCTCATAGTTCTGGTAACCGAGCCCTCTCTGTCCTTTCTGTAGACGTAAACAGACTCTGCAACCGCGTCTACCCTTGGGCTATAGCTGAACATTCTTAAGCACCAATCTATATCCTCAATGACCTTGCTCTCGTCAAAATAGCCTTGACTCTTTTCAATAAAAGCCCTTGAAATACACATTCCCCAAGCCGAGGGATTAAGCCTGTCGTGATTTATTAAAAACTCTATTTTTTTATGATTTTCAAGCCCGTCAAAGCCTGTAAAATCAACGGTATTAGGAATCATTTCCCTTCCCGTAGAGTCAAAATGGAATTTATAGTAAAGCTCTAATATGTCAGGGCTTGTCCTTTCAATTCTATCGTTGATTTTTGCTAAAACCTCACTATCTGCCCACCAGTCGTCAGAATCTAAAAAGCAGAGGTAATCGCCAATCGCAGATTTTATACCTAAATTTCTGCCGGAGGCCGCAGTTCCGTGCTTTTTATGTATAGCTCTTACCCTACCGTCCTTTTTTGCGTATTCCTCGCAAATTTCGGGGCATTTGTCGGGCGACTCGTTATCGACCAAAATAAGCTCGAAGTCCGTAAAGCTTTGTGCCAAAATACTGTCAACACATTGCTTTACGTATTTTTCTGTTTTATAAACAGGTACGATTATACTAAACTTCATTTATTTCTCCAAAACACCTTTAAATTCTTCCATCGTTGACTTTATGGTATAGCTTTGAGCATATTCCCAAGCCTTTTCGGTTATCCCGTCATATAAGCTCTTATCCTCGTAAAGGCTTACGATATTTTGCATAAATCTTTCTAAATCGTTTGTCATAAAGCCGGTTTCGCCGTCTTTAACAAGCTCTCTGTGACCTCTGTTTACACTGACTACCACAGGCTTCTTTGTAAGCATTGCCTCTACTATATTAAACGGCAGACCCTCTCTTTTGCTAACAGAAAGGCTTACGTCACTTGCTCTTAGATATCTTTCTATCTTGGGCTGATATCCAATGAGCGTTACCTCGTTTTCCAAACCAAGCTCTTTAATCTGAGCCTCTAATTCCTCCTTCGTCTTGCCGTTGCCTGCAAGCAAAAGCTTAAAGTCAGGAATTCTTTCCTTAAGTGCAGGCACTAAAGAAACAAGTGTCTTTTGATTTTTATTTTGATTAAGCTCGCCAACGCAAAGGCAAACGAAATCTTCTTTTTTAAGACCTAATTCTTCTCTTAAAGCGAGCTTTTCGCTCTCTGTTACAAAGTGATGTCTTTCGCCGTCTACGCCCGCGCCGTGCATGCGAACGACGTTGGTTTTAAATTTAGCTTTAGCAAGATTGTAATCCTCATCCGTTATGGTAATAATGGTATCGCACCTTTTTGCAAAATGCTTTTCGATAGGATAAAACACCATCCAGCTCTTTTTAGACGCGCCCTTATAAAAGTGAAATCCGTGAGCCATATAAACGACCTTTGTGCCCTTTTTTCTTGTCTTCTTTGCAGCCATACGGGTTATAATTCCACCCATTGGCGTATTGCAAATTACGAGGTCGTAAAACTCCTCTTTAAACAGATTTTTCAGCACCTTTAATGCTTTTAAGTTTTGCTTACTCCTTGGCGAACGGCTGAAGGGGGCAGGTATAAACTTATCTGCAAACTTAAGCTCCAGCCCGTTTTTTTCAGCCAAATTATCTCTGGCGCAAACGTGAACCTCGTGTCCCATTTCCTTAAGCATTTTAAGGTAAGGTAAATGAAATTGACAAATATGACTAAGCACGGTAGCCGTGTATAAAACTCTCATTATAACCTCTTTAAATTTTGATAAATTAAGTCTGCAAGTCTTTTTTCGTTATTTTCGCCTACAAAGCTGTTGTGAGGCGTTATTATTACGTTTTCTAAGCTCCAAAGCTCGCTTTGCTCTTCTAAAGGCTCGGCTTTAAAAACGTCTAAAACAGCGCCTAAGAGCTTTGCCTTTAAAGCTTTTTTAAGAGCCGTTTCCTCTACTATCGCGCCCCTTGCTATATTTACAAGCACCGCACCGTCCTTCATTGCCAAAAATCGCTTTTCGTCAAACAATCCCTTGGTTGATTCGGTAAGCGGTAGAGTTAAAACAACAACGTCCGCAAGGGCTAAAGCCTCGTCTAAGTTTTCTATTGAATAAATTTTACCGAAAACGTCGTCTTCTCTCTCAACTAAATCAACGCCTACCATATTAGTACCAAATGCCTTAAAGCGTTTAGCACACTCTAAGCCTACGTTTCCGCAACCTACGATAGCCACCGTTTTGCCGTAAAGTTCAAAAATCTCTCTGCATTTATCCCATTTCTTTTCTAAACGGTTGCTTTCAAAAAATCTCGCTTTTTTGTATAGGCTTAACACTCCCCAAAGAGCGTATTCTGCCATAGGGATTGAGTATACCCCTCTTGCATTAAAAATCTTTATCCCGCGAGAGGTAACCCTATCCATAGGCACGCGGTCAAACCCCGCGCTGGTTAGTTGAATAAATTTAAGTGAAGTAAACTCTTCCAAATCGTGATGCAAAAACAAGCCGTTACAAATCACACCCTCTATATCCTCAGGGCTACACGGCAGGCTATCGCTTTCGTTTTGCATAAATACAGCCTCGTGACCTAGCGCCTGCAAATTATTAAGTTGCTCTTTAGCACCCTTCCAAGCGCCCGTTACGAGAAGTTTCATTATGCCGTTTCCTCTTTTTTTACAAATTTACTTTTTAAAATTTCTATTAGCTTATCTACACTCCAATAAATAAGCTTGCACACACAGTGCAGTACGGTTGCCGCCGCCAAAATGCTTGCCGTTATAACCACCCAGTTTATGGGGAATTTAAAATGCGGAACTAACGAATTGACTATTACCTGCTGTACTAAATATATTTCAAGCGTTATGCTTGCAAGATAGCCCAAGCACGCTTTTATAGGTTTAGGTAGCTTTTCAAGCTTTTCATCCAGGCTTGCAAAAAGCCAAAAGACGAAAAACAGTAAGGCAAAGATAATAAATTGGTTTACAATTTGCGCGGGCGCAAGCCACGCGTACCTGCTAAAGAGCATTTTACTTGCAAAATAACCAACGAATAAAGCTGCCGTTATCAGCGGAAGCGACCAATGGAATTTATTACGGAATTTGTCGTCGTTGTATCTGAAGTATCCGCCGAGAAGCATGCTTTCGAAGAATAAGAATCTTATTTGCCACTCATTTATAGCATCGATATGATAATGGGTTTTATCGTAGAAAATCAGGTAGTAGCCTAAAAATATTACCGCAACAGCCGTTGCCAAAAGCGGTATTCTTTTTCTTAAAAACTCATATCTGCTCACAAAATAATACGGAACGTACAGTAGTATTATTGATGCTACGAAATGATAAAACGTAGGGTGTATATACCACCATGCAAACTCCTCAAAGCCGTGTATATGCTGTTTTCTGAGCACGAATAAATCATGCTTTATTATGTAAAAATAGAATACCGTAATTAAAATTACGGCAGGGTAAATACGCCAAAGCCTTTTGCCGTACCATCTTGGAAAAGACTTGTTATTCTTTGCAAGACAGTAGCCTGAAACCGCAAAGAAGATAACGTCCCCTAAAAGCCCCCCGTTTGCTATTATATCGCTTGGATACACGCCGACGTAATGGGAATTGGTTATAAGACAGGTAGCCAAAGCTCTTAAGATAACGATAAAAAATATCATTTATCCTCTTAACTCCTCTACTATATTTGCAACAGCAATGCCGACTGACGCTCTGTTTTGCTCAAAATCGATTTTCCCAAGCTCGCAGTCATTTTCAAAAGCTCTTATTTTATTGAGCTCAATGTCAAAAATTTCTTTTATTTTTTCTATATCTCCTATTTTATCGGCATTGCAAAAGCTACGCGAAAGTATTGCGCTCGTTGAGCCTAATCTGTAATGCTCGCCTATTACAAGCTCGCTGTGTAAAAGTCCTTTACCAAGCGACGCAATTCCGCCAAAGCCGTAAGGAATGCCCTTTGCTTTAAACTTATTGCAAAGTCGCTCTACCGTACCGTCTGCCAAAAGCTCGAACATAAATCTCATGCCGTAGCCAAGGCTTAAGTCGTTAAGCCCTACGAAAATCTCGTCTATACCGTCAAGCTCCAAAATCTCGTCTATCAGCTCAACCGCCTCGGGCGTTTCCACCAATGGGAAGGTTTTCGCCCTTCCTCCTACGAGGTCTATAAAGGTCTTTACCTCTTCTACCGTTTTAAAATACGGAAGCATTATAATATCCGCACCGCTTTCTACAATAGCGTCTATTTCTTCTTTAGACGAGGAGTACTGTGCAGTAGCACCGTGAATAGGATTACAGCGAACCAAAAGCTCTGCGTTTTTCAAAACGCCCTTTATTGCCCTTGCGTCTTCTGCTGTATGACGGTTTTGAACGGTATCCTTACCGCCCTGTCTTTTATCCTTACCTATGTATTCCATATCGACAAAGACCCTTTCTACACCTGCCTCATCTACGACCTTTGCTATGCTTTTATCGTTGGTTATATACATCAGCTTAATCATAATACGCTTCCTTACCTGTTTTTTTTGCGCCCTTGCGCATTGTTGTTATCTTATCGGTTTATTCAGCTTGCTTTTGTTCCGCCGTCTTCTCTTCAACCGCTTCTGAGCTTTCGGTTACCGCAACCTCTGCAAGCTCCTCTTTGGCAATCTGCACCTCCTGCGCAGTAGCCTCGGCTGCTTGCTCGGTAGCAGGCTCCGGCTTTTTAACCACAGTTTCTTTGGTGTTTGCGTTATCGGCATTAGAGAAAACCTTGCCGATTGTCTTGAAAATAATTTTTATGTCCAGCCAAAGCGACACATGGTCAACGTACCAAACGTTAAGCTCTATTCTTCTGTTCCACTCAACGTCCTTTCTGCCGTTTACCTGAGCCCAACCGGTTATACCGGGGCGAACCTCAAACATTCTCTTTTGCTCGTCGGTATACTCTTCCCACTTCCAAGGGTGATACGTAAGAGGAGGTCTGGGACCGATAAAGCTCATATCTCCTTTTAAAAGATTGAAAAACTGAGGAATTTCGTCAAGGCTGGTTGCACGCAAAATTCTACCTATTTTGGTAACCCTTGCGTCGCCCTTGCCCGAATACACGCCACTACCCTTCTTTTCTGCGCCAACGCACATAGAACGGAATTTATAGATGTTGAAAACCTTACCGTTTTTGCCTATACGCTGTTGCTTAAATATAACCGGACCCTTAGAGTCGATTTTTATAAGCAATGCGATTATAAGCATAGGTAATAATGCAATTGAAAGACCTATAACCGAAAGAACTATATCAAAAAATCTT
The DNA here is from genome assembly GCA_017504655.1 of Clostridia bacterium. GTDB lineage: Bacteria > Bacillota > Clostridia > Christensenellales > Borkfalkiaceae > UBA10281. The sequence continues at coordinate 30,514 of JAFVQT010000013.1, forward strand.
TTGAAAAAATGCTTATACATACTCCACCACGTATACGCGTGCTCATACGCGCGTAAAATATTAGCGGTTTATTAACCGCCATAGTATATTATAATATTATATTATAACATTGTCAAGCCAAAATACGAAAAACCGCTTAGATAATCTTTTTTTAATCCTGCTTATTTCAGTTTTTATAAAAATTTTGCCAATTTATGTAACTTTTCACCTCTCTTAGCCAAAAACAGCTATAAAAAGCACTTATACGTTTTTTTAAATTTTTTTTGTCATAGGGGGTTAAAATTGTTGACAAGCCTTTTTAAATTTGGTATTATATGCGGGCAATATCGGTTAAGGCAAGTCCGTTTGCCCCCGATTTAACAGTAAAATGCGGTCATGGCGGAATTGGCAGACGCATAAGACTAAGGATCTTATGAGTAATTTCTCGTGCAGGTTCAAGTCCTGTTGACCGCACCACGATAAACCCGAAGCTTAGTGCTTCGGGTTTTTTCGTGGTGCAACACAAACAGGAGCAAAATTTGCTTAGCAAATTTTGAACCGTAGGGCATCGCCCTACCCCACCGAGGCAACGTGACGTTGCATCCAATTTCTCTTTACTCGCCACAGTCGGTGCATAAGCACAATCTCATTTTTGCACTATTTTAAATTTGTAATTATGAGTGAAAATAGGGCTATACGCCATTTAATACAAGTTTTCAGACGGTTTTTTGCAAAAGCCAAAGGGTTTCGGTGGCTTGACCGCACCAAAAATTCGACAAGTCGAAACTTGTCGAATTTTTTATCCATTGCGAGAGCAATGGTATATCATCACGCTTTAGCGTGTATCTCATCACCGAAGATGTATATCATCAGCCGCAGGCTGTATCCTCTTTCGCAATGATGATATACAACGGCAAGCCGTTGATGATATACGATGCTCTGTATCGATGATATACACGCCTTTCGGCGTGATTTGGGTTCAAATCCATCGATTAAAAAGGTAAAATATCTTTTTTATCGTCCTTTCACAACAAAAAAAGCAGAGTTTTCGCTCTGCTTTTTATTATAATTTGACTAAATCTCGCTTGTATTCTGACAGTAATAAATATATCCGTCCGTTATAGTACCGTCGACAGCAGATAAAATTATTACGCTACCTCCGATAATAGGAGTGCCTTTACTCGACCATATCTGATTTTCTACTATATTGCCGTTTGCATCTACTGCGTTATGTCTGTCATACTCGCTGGACTTTTGTCCGTATTGGAAACGTATTCCCTCGTATACAACGCTTGCGCTGTTGCAGTGCTCGTGACCGACGAAGATTGAGTCTACGCCAAGGGCTTTCATTCCTTCATAAACGGTTCTCGAATTGTCCCATGCGTCCTTCATTTGTCTGCCGATATATCCGAAATCGCCTTCTGCTTTATTTTCCAACCCGTCAATATCAATACCTTGATCCTTCACGCTTTGGTCAAAGCCGTATTTTGCAAATGCATCGCCGAAAACTGCCATTTGAATATGGAAAACAAATGAATATTTCGTTTCGGGAGATTGCGCCTTCATCTCCTCTATTTCGCTTGTATACCACTCTATCTGAGAATTAAAGAATCCTACGCTTTTAGAGGTGTGTCCGTTGTTTAAAGACTCCTGACATGCCGTAGAGTTACCATTAGAGTCTAACATAAAGAACATACGGGTTACCTTACCACCCTGCAAAATACCTACAGAGTAGTTTCCGTTACCCATCAATTCTCTTTGCTTAAACAAGCCGTACTCTGCATTTTCAAGCTGTTCGCACTGCCAATCAACACCCTTATAACTTTCTGATTCGTGATTGCCTAAAACCGCAGCCCAAGGAATTTCAAAGCTATCCATAAACGCAATTAAAGACTGTAAAACGGTTCCGTTATCATCGTATTTTCCGTATACTAAATCGCCGGTTAAGATTATGAAGTCAGGCTTCGTTTCGGTTATGATTTCAGTTAAATAATCGTAGCAATAGTACTGGATTTTCCAAGTATCATAGGTTATTCTATCCCCTCCGGACGATTCGGATCTCGTTTGCGCACCGTCTATTATCTGCGTGTCGGAAAGCTGTAAAATAACAGGATCCTTTCCCTCGGGAATTTCAACTATAAAGTCGGGAATACTGATAAAAGACCTTAAAACGGTTTCTTCCGGAGTAATTTCTACCGTGCATTCAGCGTCTGTAAAATACTTTCCGCAATTATTGCACTTCCAGTGATCTATCATACCGTCGTTCTCACCGTCTATCGGATAACCTTCGTTAAACACAGTATCGTGCGGTAAGTTTGGAATTTCCACGTCGGAAAGATTTACCCTTTCCGTACACTCGGCGTCCATAAATCTTGCGTTACACTCGGTACAAACCCAATGCTCTATTACGCCTGCTTCATAACAGGTAGGGTCAACACTCTCCTGCTTTTCCGGTACGTGGCTTATTTTTGGTATAGCCAGATCTTCTTCGGTAAGCTCGATTAATGCATCCTCATCTGCAAAGTAGCCCTTACAGTTCCAACAGAAATAGCATTCGCGTCTTCCTGCTTTACTGCACGTAGCAGGCTCTTCGTTAAGAAAAACAAGCCCGTGCTCGTGAGGAATCTCACTTTCTTGACTGTCAGATACGCTCTCAATACTCGCCGAAACAGACTCATCTGACCCCGACCCACCGCTTGGGGTCATCGTGCACGCCACACAGCAAAAGGTTGCTATCAACGCAAACAAAAAGAAAGTAAAAATCTTTTTCATTATTTTCTCCCACTCTATTTAACTTATTGCATTATAACATTATAGAGCCTTGATTTTCTACTTGATTTTTAATAAATCTTGCTCTTTTTTTATTTTTTATCTCGCTTTTTTCATCGCCGTAATATAATTACGGCAAAAAAATATCATTTGCAGTTTTCGTAATCTCACGGTTTTTATACCTTCAGCCCTTGCTTTTATCCTCTCTCCGTGCTACAATATATGACAGTAACTGTCAAGGATAAAGCAAATGAAATACGAAACGATGTTAAAAATTTTATTCCTTTTGCTCTCTAAAGGAAAGGTTTCAGCAAAATACATAGCCCAGCGCTTTGAAATTTCCACGCGCACGGTTATGCGTTACTTAGACACCATGTCGCTTGCTAACATACCGATTATAGCCGACACTGGCAGAAACGGCGGATTCTATATTGCCGACAGCTATAAGCTTCCTGCAAATTTTTTAACCGAAAGGGAGTTTAACGCCGTCGTAAGCACGCTTACAAGCTACAATCAAAATATGAACAATCAGTCGATTAACAGTGCTATAGACAAGCTTTTGAGTATAAAAAGCGTGGATAAGCGCACGGTTGACGTAAAAAGCGGCAACCTTATAATTGACGGCTCGTCGTGGAACGGAAACGACAATACCAAAAACGTAATCTCTCTTATTTCAAGCGCGATTGAGGATTGTAAAAAAGCTCTCATCGGCTACGTAGACAGAAACGGCGAAGAAACGATAAGAATTATTGAACCGCACGTAATAATACTAAAGCAAGGGCTTTGGTACGTGTACGGCTTCTGTCATTTGAGAAATGCCTTCAGAATGTTTAAGGCGTCAAGAATAACCTTTGCCGATTTAAAAGCGGAAACGTTTGAAAAGCGCAAGGTGGAAATCAATTCTCTAACCAACGGAAGGTGGTTTGAAAACCTGCCGTCCGAGCAAATTACTCTTGGCGTTTTGAAATCAGCCAAGCCTGAGGTTGAAGAGTGGCTTGGTGTAAACAGTGTATTTACTTACAACGGGGAGCTTGTCGCACAGGCAAATCTTCCTTACGACGAGTGGCTCGTTTCTAAAATTCTGAGCTTTGGAGGAAGAGTTACCGTAATTGCACCCGAAAAGCTCAAGCAAGACGTTCTTAACATGGCTAAAAACATAGTATCAATGTACAAATAACCCTCTATAAGCCGATTATCGAGCAAAGCCCGCCGTTTTAAGCGATTAAAACGGCGGGCTTTTAAGCTGCTGTATTTTAGTTTTTATTTGTTAAACATAACTCTTTCGCTGGAGAAAAGCTTTGCAAGCACGACTATTCCAAGCGCAATAACCGCGAGATTTGAAAGCACGGTGTATAACAGACAGAGCGGGTTAAACTCTTGTGCAAAAATCATGCTCATACACTGAACTGAGTTGTAAACCGGGATAAGGCAAGAAACGGGGTTAGTGCTGCTTGCACCAAGCATTCCGCTTAGTCCTACTATCATAATCAGTATCATAACAGGCATAGCGTAAGAGGTTGCCTCCTTGACGCTTTTTGCAACGGTTGAAACTATTGAAAGTATAACGGTAAACATAAGCACCGTAATAACAATAATTGCAAACACACCTAAATATTCGGTTGCTCCGTACCCAAGCTTAAAATCCATTCCCTCCATACTGCCACTCATAAGCTTTGGAAGAGAGAGAATAACGCTTACAAACGAAACCGTTGCAGATACCAGCGCAGTTACGGACAGGGCTATGACCTTGCCAAAGGCAATATGACTTCTCTTTACAGGTGTTATTAAAAGGGTTGCAATGGTTCCCCTTTCCTTTTCGCCCGCAATGGATTCGGTAGCTACAGCCATACAGCCCGAGAATAAAAACGTCAAAAGCAAAAACGGAAGCATCATGTTGGTTATCATCATAGACGTGTCCTCATCGGTCGCTAAGTCCGTGGGAACTACGCTGTATATCGGCGTTGCTGACATAGACGACAGCAGCGGAATAAATTCACCGTAAATAGCAGTTGACTCGGGAGAGGTGGAATTGTAAAAAACCTGATAGCTGTCGAGCTGACCCTCCGCCCCCTTTTGATAGCTGACTATTAAATCTATCTCTTCGTTTTCAAATTTAGCCTTAGCCTCTTCACGGTCCTTTATAACCACCTTTTCAAATTTAATCTGACTGTTTTCTGCCATATAAGAAAACGCGCTGTCTATATAAAGATCCTCCTCTACGTTTATCGCAACCTTGTAAACGTGCTCCTCGTCAGCCGAAAAAACATCGCCCATAACGTTGCCCATAAGAGAATAGACCAAATACAGTATTATTCCCGGTAAAAATAGGGATATCAGCATTCTTCTGTCGGTAAAAAACCTTTTAAGCTCTTTTTTGATTATCACTAAAATATTACGCATTTCCGCCTACCTCCTTTTTATAAAGGTCGAAGAAAACGTCCTCTAAGCTTCTGCCGTTACAAACGCCGGTCAAGGTGTCAGAAACAACCATCCTGCCGTTTATAATAACGCCTACTCTGTCGCAAAGCTTTTCTACCAAAGAGAAGATGTGGGTAGAAATTATTATAGTCTTACCCTCCACCTTTAAGTCGGTTAAAAAGTCGGTAACAGTTTTTGCCGTTATTACGTCGAGCCCGTTGGTAGGCTCGTCAAAAATGATAAAATCAGGGTCGTGCACGATGGATATTACTAACGAAACCTTCTGCTTCATTCCGGTTGACAGATCTGCAACCTTTACCTCTGCAAACCTGTCTATACCGAATTTTTTAAAAAGCTTTGCTTTTCTTTTTTCGCTAATCTCTTTATCAACGCCGTGCAAATTAGAAAAATAATCGTATAAATAGTTTGGTGTAAAAAAGTCCTCAAGCTTTAATTCACTTGTTAAAAAGCCTATTTTACTTCTTACTCCGTCCGGATTATCTCTGACACTGACTCCGTCCACTACAGCGTCGCCCTCGTCTGCTTTTATAAGAGTGGATATGATTCTCAGCGTGGTTGTTTTTCCTGCTCCATTGGGCCCTAACAAACCGTATATCTCACCCTTTTTTGCAGTAAACGAAAGTCCGTTTACCGCTACCTTAACCTTAAGATTGGTCTTTTCAATCCTTTGCTGTTTTCTTGACAGCTTAAAGCTTTTGACCAAATTTTTTACAATTAAAGCGTCTTGCATTTTTTCTCCTTCTATTTTATATAAATACGCTTACTGTTACGTATAGCTTGCCCTTTTTAGATAAACCGCCCTCGCCGTCAAACGTCATCTTTCCAAAGCCCCGTGCGGTTATAACGTCACCCGCCTTTAACTGCTTTGAGGGGCTTTCGCACGGCTTGCCGTTTATGGCGACGATTCCTCTTTCAAAAAGAGCTGCTCCATCCTCTCTGGATAGCCCGTATGCCTTGCAAAGCACGGCGTCTGCTCTGTTGGATGCAACCGAAAACTGCATCTGCTTTTTTTGAGGAGCAAGCTCGTCGGGCACGCAGTCTACCTCTTCGGTTAAAACCTTATTTCTGCCAATGCTTTCAAGCTCTTCTACTATAAGTCTTGCCACGGTTTTATCTGCTATTATGTACGAAAAAGTGCCGTTAATGAATATATCGCCCAGCTTTTGTCTTTCAATACCCAAATTAAGCACCGCGCCCAACACGTCCCTATGCGTAATAGGCGTTGCAAATTTTCCGCCCTGCAGAGTTATTTTTAAAATGCTTATCGGATACTCCTCTTCATAGCCAAGCTCCTCCGGACTGCCAAAGCGAATCATCCTTCGCTCGGCAAAATCCGCACCGCCAAAAAGGCTGTATCTGCCTGTCTTTAAGATACCCGTAGCCTCGCAAAGAGAGGTTGGACTCATAAAATCCGAAAAGGTAAATATACCGCGCTCAAAGCTACGCATTTCCAATTCTTTTATTCTTTTTAATCTCTCCTCGTTCATGGGTTTATTCTACCACTAAAACTCAACATAGTAAAGTGAATAAACATATTTTCAGCAAATTATCACTTAAATGGCTTTACAATAAAGCTACCGAAGTGCTACAATATTTCTTGAACAATTTTAGGAGGTAAAACTATGGATTGGGAACAAATTGCAAGCAATTTGATAAACTGGTGTATGACAGAAGGCGTTAAAATAGTAATCGCTTTTGCAGTGCTTATCATCGCGTTTATCATTATCAATTGCGTTGTAAAGGCTCTTAGAAAAATCTTAACAAAAAAACAGGTTGACAAAACCATAACCAAAACGCTGTGCTACTTGCTTAATATCGTATTAAAGGTATTGATAATAGTTGCCCTTTTAGGATATCTCGGCTTGGACACCTCGGGTATAGCAGCTCTTATTGCAACTGCAGGCGTAGGCATCGGTCTTGCCCTTCAAGGCTCGCTTGCAAACGTAGCGGGTGGAGTTTTAATTATCGTTTTACGCCCCTTTAGAGTTGACGACTATATCGAGGCTCAAGGCGTTTCGGGAACCGTTGAGGATATTCACCTTATATACACCTATATCAGAACGCCCGACAACAAGGTAATTGCTCTTCCTAACGGCAATCTGGCAAACAACGTAATGGTAAACTACAGCAAAAAGGACACTCGCCGTGTAGACTTTGAATTCAGAGTTTCTTATCAGGACGATTATAAAAAGGCTCAGTCAATTCTCTTAGAGGTTATGACCTCGCACGAGAAGGCATTAAAGGACCCTGAGGCTATGTGTAAAATAGCAAGACGCGAAACTGACGCCCTTATCCTGACAGCAAGAGTTTGGGTCAAATCAGACGATTACTGGGACGTATATTTCGACGTTTTGGAAAAGGCAAAGGAAAAGCTTGAGGCTCAAGGCATCAATGCTCCGTTTAACCAGCTTGACGTACACGTTAAAAATGATAAATAATAAAGCTGTCAGAGCTGTACAATACTGAATTTAATGCTAAGCGCGTGGCGAAAATTCTTCGCCACGCGCTCTTTTTACCTTTTAATATTTATTCTATGTCAGCATTTTAATATACGTCCCGAAGAACTTGTTAGCATAAACACCTATTGGGAATACAAAGAAAAACAAGGTGAGCATTATAGCAAGCGCAATTGCCATATACGGCAATGCTATGCTCATTTTTTCAAATATAACGGGCTTCTTTTTGTATATCAGCCATGCCAAAGCAATAATCAACCCGGCAAGCACCGTTCCTATTAAAATATACTTGTAATACGGCGAGGTATATTTGATTTCTACTACGTTCATGCCCTCGTCAAGCTCAACCATCATAAGGTCTAAGGAGTTTTCCTTAAACTCCCTTCTCTCTCCGTTTACGTATACCTTATATCCGTCTAAATTTACGTAAGACAGGAAAAGCATTTGTCCCTTTTCAGCCTTTATAGGCTCTAACTTTATCCCACTTGCAGTTAAGGTATAATCTACTCCCTTATCCTTGACGATATTATAAATAACCTTTGTTTCCTCTATAGAAATTCTCTCACCCTGCACCTTTACGGTATTTTTTCCGCAAAGCATATCAGCTATTTGCTGATAGCTTTCCTTCTTGGTTTTGCCCTCAAAATCAAGCTCCGCACTGTCTAAAACCATTGCCCCGGGAAAGGCAAGCTCGTTTTTGTATATCATGTAGCCGACGTTTGGCTCAATTACTATTCTGTAAACAGAACCGCCCTCTACGGTTACGGCTATACCTATATGGTCGTCCGAGGCAGTACCTGCCGTAAAGCAAACGTCTGCGCTTATTTGCTTTACACCCTCCTTCGAGCCTGCAAAGCTGATTGAATTTATAACTTTTTCCGTAGTATACACTCCGTCCTTCTCATTAAAGCCGACAGCGCATTTCCACTCGCCCGGAATACTTTGCCCCTCAGCATTTGTGACGGATAGGTTTTTAAATGAGCCGAGGGTATTTTTAGTCACTCCGTTTATGGCAATAACCTTTGAGCTGTCCATAGTAACCGTATAGATAAGCTCTTCGCCAAGATAACCCATAAAAGTATTACCGTCAAGCACGATTTTAAGCCTTGACCATTTTCCTTTGCCGTGTGCTTCTCTTGAGATATTCTCCCACGTTGCCGTCTTGTTTTTTCCTGCCTTTGTATAAGATACCTTAACTGACGGTATCTTGTGCGAGGATATACCCGTAAACGTGTAATAAGACCTTTGCGCACTCGTAAGGTCAGCCGGCTCAAATACTACGTATTTGTAGTTTAGAAAAGCATCTGAAAAAGCCGTTCCTCCGTTTCCTCTCGTAGAGTTTGTAAGACTACCTCCGTAACCGAAGAATTTAGCCGAGGTTATGTTCTTAGCATCTGCCATCGAACTGAAGAAAGTGTTTGAATAGTTGCCCAAAATTATCGGTGAGTCGGAAGAAATATAATACTTGTAATTTTTAAGCCTGTAATACTCGTCATCCTCGATTTTATCTATTTCTTCAATCATTTCGCTATAGTATTCGAATTTCTGATAGCTTCCCGACTGACGGTCACCCTTAACGAGCGAAAAGTTGAAAAATACAGTTTGCGAAAGAGCTATAACGCAGAGATAGCAAGCCACGTCCTTAACCTTAACGAGCTTTGTCCAGACGAGAATTGCCGTTACTGTAAACACCAGCAAAACGACCAAAAACAGCACTGCAGTAACCTCGCATCCGCCCTCGCTGTGAGCAAACAGCGGGAAAAAGTCTGCAAACGGCTCTGCCTCGCCACCCGTACCGAAAACAGCGCTTACGAGCTTAGAGTTTTTATACTCTCCGTCTATTATAAACTTGAAAAATCTGATTGAGAAAAGAGCTACGAGCGTAGTTAAAACCGCTACTACGACGAGCGAGATATTGCTACCTGTCTTGCTTATTTTTCTCTCGTCTAACTTATCCTCCGTTATTTGCTCAATTGCCTTTGCAGAAACAAATAAAAAGTAAAAGCTGAATAAAAAGCCAAAACGAAGAGCGTAGCTGTAATAAGAGCCCATGTTAAGGAGCAACATGCTCTCGTCCACGATACATGGAATTAACAAATAAACAAGGGCAACGAGTAAAAACAAAGCGAGCTTGTCACCCTTTTTGCTCCTCATAAAATAGATGACCGTAAGAGCTATAAAGGTGGAATCGCAGAAAATATATGCAAATTTTTCGTAAAGGTGGATATTGAGCTCGCCCTCTAATACCTTTTGTTCAGACATAATCTCAAAAACTCTTGAGAAAAGCCCCGTGTTTCTGCCTGCCTTGGTATATGCCATAAGCGAAGGTAAAAGCACCGGAAGAGCAACAGCTACAGAAACAACAAACGCAAGGCAGAGCTTTGATAGAAATACCCCCCATTCCTCTCTCTTTTTACAAATTAAAACGTAACAGACAAGCACGGGGAAGAGTGTTAAAAAGGAAAAGCATACTATAGAAAAGCAAGCGTAAATGCTTAGCGCAAGCCCAATTACCATAAGCCTTATGCTACCCTTTTTGGAAAATTCTATGATGCCTGCGCCGAGAAGTGGCATGTACATCATTATATCCATCCAGATAATATAGGTATTGGCGACGTACGCGTAGCCCGAGCAAGCGTATAAAATAGCCAGAACTATTTGAACGTATTGCGGAAAGCCCTTGAAATATCTTCTTAAAAATATAAATGCCGAAATTGCTATGCAAGCAAATTTAAGCGGTAAAACTATGCTCACCATGTGCAACGAGCCTGCCTTACCCGCCAAGAGAAACATAAACGTAAACGGACTTACGGCACAGTATGCAAGTATGCCGAACATATCCATACCGCTACCGACGTGGAAGGTATGAAGCAGACCGCTCTCACCCTGAAAAACGTCAAAGAAATGCTCCAATATAGGGCAAATCTGAGCGAGCATATCATAACTTGCTATGATAGCCGTGCCAAAGGGCCATATATCAAATATCTTGAATGCAACGCCAAATACTGCAAATATAAATAACGGTATAACGAAAAAGCCGTAATTGCTTATCAAAAACCTCGGCAATCTCTCGGCAAACGGTCTTTTTTCGCTACAATGCGTATCCGTTTGCTCGCAATCCGTTACAAGCTCCTCACTTTCTACTATTTCAACCTGATTATCCAAAACAAACTCCTAACTGATAAATTAAACACATTTTAACACAAAAAAACACTTTTTACAATAAAATATGCAATCTAACTTAAAATTTCATTTTAAAGGGCGTATAAGGGCTTAAAGACGCAAGTAAATGCAAGCGACGAGCAATGTGTTCTGAAAATACGGATAAAGGATAAGCGAGCCCGACGGTATCCGTCGGGCTCGCATCTGCCTTGTGTTAAATTTACTCTATCCTCTCAGTCTGCTACCGAGAAAAAGAGTCTCAGAAATCCAGCTCTATGGGATGAACAAGAGTAATTTCGCTGATTAAAACAGCATCCGCAAGAGAAATACCCTTTACGGCAAAGCTCTCTGCGCTTGCATAGCCGAGCGCAACAAAATCCGCGTGGTCTGCGCTTACTAAAACGCATCCGTTGCCCAAAACTGCAACCCTTAATTCGTGAGCGTATTGGGCGTTAATCTGCACTGTGCCCTGAACAGCTCCGTCAGCGTAAAGCATAATGCTGTCCGCGCTTACGTAGATAAAGTCTTCTGAGCTGAGCATAATTACAAATTCACTTGTTGCTCCAAGCTTATAATTCATCGCTAAGGTTGCCAATAAGGCATCTCCGTCAACGCCGTCGCAAACTGTGAGGTTGTAACCTATGCTTACGGCAGCACCTATCTCGCTGTTTGCAAAATATTCGTTTGCCTTACCCTCCGCCATAAGCTCGAGTAGAGTTTTAGGAGCTTCCGGCTCTTCCTCTACAGGTGGCTCGTATCCTACAGGAGGAGTATAGTCTAAGGTAACTGCAGAGGTATAAGCAAAGAGGGTTGATTCTCCTCTGTTGAAGTTATCCTCATAGGTTACGCCATTTGCAACTATTTTAACGTTGTCAATCATCATGCCCCATTCAAAAGCTTGTGCAGGACAAGCAGAAAGAGCTATATAAGATGCTCCGTTTGAAGAATAGTCAGCACCGCTTGCATCAAGCGTCCATCCGCCTTCCGTCACGTCGTTACCGCTATAGAGCATATTCAGCTTCCATACGCCGTCGGTTACAGTGTACTTAAGAGTTACCCAGCCGTCTAACCAGCCGTAGTACGTAAGCTTACCCGAGTTGAGGTTAAGTCCACCCGTACATGCGGCGTAATATGCATCTACACCGCTCACTCTTGAAGCAGGGGTAAATCCGAACCACGAGTGACTCTCGTTTGCAGATGGGAGATATACGTCTACCCAAAGCTCTGTGATATTTGTATAAGCCTCTTTGGTGTACAAGCCAAAGCCTGCTTCGCCGAATTGCTTGAAATCTACTACCAAATGACCTTCTCCCTCAGGGGTTTCCTCTTCATCAGAAGGATATTCCACTACGTATTCACCTACTGCAGGGTTGACATACAAAAGAGATGACGTTCCGTCGTTAAAGTTATCCTCGTACGTAACACCGTCTGCTACTATCTTAACGTTATCTATCCACATGCCCCACTCAAAGGTCTTTGCAGGACAAGCAGAAAGCGCTATATAAGAAGCTCCGTTTGAAGAATAGTCGGCACCGCTTGCATCAAGCGTCCATCCGCCTTCCGTCACGTCGTTACCGTTATAGAGCATATTAAGCGTCCATACTCCGCCACTTACGGTATATTTAAGGGTTACCCAACCGTCTTGCCAGCCGTAGTTTAAAAGCTTGTTGTCAAGTCTGAGTCCGCCCGTACACGCAGCGAAATATCCGTCTACCCCACTTACTCTTGATACAGGGGTAAAGCCACTCCAAACGTTATCCTCGTTAGCAGATGGGAGATATACGTCTACCCAGAATTCGGTAATATTGGTATACGCTTCCTTAGAATAAACATTTAATCCGCTTTCGCCAAATTTCTTAAAGTCAAGAACTAAATGTCCCTCACCGTCTACAGGCTCCTGCTCCTCTTCAACGATTGCAGGTATAAAGGTCAAAGGATCCTTGCCGACATCTGCTCTTTCGATAAACAAATCGCTCTTAGCACCGCTGAAGTCTTCAACATAGGTAAATGCGCCGGTTACTATGATAACGTTGTCTATATCAACTCTGATACCTACTGCTCCGGGATTTGTAGGAGCTGATGCAAAAAATACGTAAGAAGGAGTGTCGTTTACGTTTAAGGTTGACGTCTTAGTCGTCATTTCAACAAGCTCCTCTCCTCTGAGTCCGTAAGAAATGGTCCAATTCTTACCGTCGGTAGTGGTATATCTGTAGCTTGCCCATTTACCTCTTACTTCATAGCTTTGAAGACATACAAAGCCTGCAGCAGCGTCTGTATAGTTATCCTGCTCCGTCTTATCGGTGAAGGAAATACCCCACCAATTGTTTTCTGTAGCAGAATCCTCATAAACGTATGCGTCAAACGTGATTTCGGTTATGCCTTGATATTTATCAACAGTTTGGAATACGTGATAGCCCTCTGCTGCCTCGCCGTTTGCGGTGTCGAGGTGCGCTACGAAATCTACGCCGAGGTTTGAATTCATTTCAATACCTGCTTTGCCCGCAAAAACTATTCTTGCAGGTATTCCTCCAAGCTGACTTCTTCCAAAATCAAACAACGTACTCTCAGCGCCGTCAAAGTCGTCGGTATATTCCGCACCGTAATCTGCAACTACTGTAAAATTGTCAAGCTGAGCAAAGAGGTTTACGTTGTTTTTGCCGTATTCACCAATAATAGCGATATAGGATTTTCCGTCTGCATCCTTATAGTTGCCGATTTCAGCCTCAGGTATCGTATAAGAATATACCTTATGCTCGTCAGTCATCTCTTCGCCTGCAATACCCACGAAAACGTCCCAGGTAAGCCCGTCTACGGTGACGTATTTAACGGTATGCCATGTATCTCTTGCGCTTACGTAATTTTTAAGGTTTGCAACAGTGCCCGCGCCGATATACGCATCGCCTAAGGCTTTATCTGCAAGCGGAGTAAATCCCCACCAGCTTACGTCTGCCTCTGCAGGAATCATAACGTCAAAGCTAACCTCGGTTAAAGCCTCGTAATTAACCTTGGAAACCATGCCTCTTTCAAAGCCGGGGTCCCATGAAAATCTGCCGAACGATGCTTCCACGACGAAATTATCGCCCTCGTTTACAGAAATGCTTCCTCCCTCTGCGTTAACAACCGTGTTCTCGCCCGAAACTGCGCTGAAGCGACTGTACATATACTCGGTGTCGCCGGCAATAGGTGCAAGCTCTTCATAACGAGCCTCGTCTATTCCGTCGTAATTTATAGCCATTTGAGCTACAAACGCAGCACTTCTTGAGTTATTCTCTACCGTTGCGTGAGCATACGTATATTCATCTGTCGATATGCTGTGAACGTATGCAATCGCTATATACGAAGTTTGGTAATCGGTTACCTCAAAATAACCCTTTATATCAGCCGTACCCCTGGATGTGCTTACGTGAGAGATAATGGCGTCTACGTCATAAATCCCGATCAAATCTATTGCAACAGTATGATAGCCTGCGCTGAAATCGTTAGAGGTGAAAGTCGTTTTATCCATTACGATAAAGCCGTATTCATAATCTTCAAGCTCTGCGCTGTAATCGCTTACTACTGCCTCGTAAACGAGGAAAGCTCTTTCTCCTACAGTCTTTACTCTTGCACCGTTTAACATTTCAACGGTAGGGGGAGTAATCACAGGCTCGGTTGCCTTAACCTCCAGCTTGTTAAACTGCGCTATGCCAAGAGCAACAGCTACAGCCATAATTAAAGAAGATAACGCCAATAATTTGTTTCTTAAAGCATTTTTCATTATAGCATCCTCCTGTTAATATCTACCCGTTTCACCGCTACCCGAGGTGAAATCAATTTCCCATACGGCAATGAGTCTTACATCATCTGTAAGAGTCCACGCGTCGCCCGAATCAAAGGACTCCTGTGTTCCGTATATCAACCAACCTACGAAGACGTATCCGTCGCAGGAAGGAATTTCTAAGGTATACGCCTCGCCGTAGGTAACTGCCGTGGTTGGGCTTGCAATGGTTGCCTCTGATTCAAGCTCGCCGAGATCGTATACTATCGCGTACACGTTGGGGGTTACTATTGCAGTAACGGTCATATCCTCGGTTATCGCAGAAAAATCGGTAACGTCCCAGTGGACGTTGTGACCTTCAACCTCGTGCGGTTGAGGCACTTCAGTTATACCGTCACCCTTGTTAACCGTTATTTCGACGCTATCAAAGCCTTGCTGAATAAAGGTAACCGTAACCGTTTCGATTTCAGATTGACTCTCTTCCTCGGATTGACTCTCTTCCTCCGAAAGACTTTCTGATTCCGATTGAATTTCGCTAACCGTTTCCGATGTGATAATGCTTTCGCTTGAAGTGGATTCCGTTGATTCGTCACCACCGCAGCTAAAGGCAAAAATCATAGCGAAAACAACTAAAATTGCCAATAAACTCTTCTTCATTTTTCTCTCCTTTTATATTTTTTCACGGATTTGCCGTGTTTGTACCAAAATTGACGTATAAGCCGATTAATAGATAGGAATTACAAATCTTCCCTCGCCCGGAAGGAGGTTTAAGGTGTAAGTTCCGTCTGCGCTCAGCGGATATACTATGCGCTGGCCTAATCTGTACATGACTATTCCCTTTGCGCCCTCTATCTTTATAGTAACCTTGTTATCAAGGTCGCGACCGGGGTCTGAGTAGTTCACTACCATAAACGCCTCGTCACTACTGTTTTTTCTGCCTTTAAACGTACCCACCAAAACGTCCTGAGTGCAATCCTCAATAGAAAACCTGTCGTGCTTTTCAAGATAGCTTGCGAGGTTTGCAAAGCCTTGGTTTACAACCATCGGGTCACCGTCTTTGTACATTACGTTGTCCCACTTGTATGCGAGATATGCATCCTGCATAGCCAAAACCTCGTTGTTTACAGTCTTTGCCGCCTCGTAAAGCCACGTCTTTTCGTTTTTCATATAGTCGAAAATCGCCATGTCCTCAGATGGGTCTTCACTTGAATAAGTATAGTATATAAACTCCTTGGAGCCAAACGCCATTTCGGTATATATTTGGAATCTTAAATCGGCAGTACCGACCAACGGCCTTATGCCGGTAAAATCCGACGTTGCCTGTAAAAAGGTTCTTAGCTCTATCTCCTGACCCGTGCGCGCCTCGTACTCCTTGCACGTTCTCGCCACAAGCTCTAAGTTGTACAGATAAGTTCCTCTTACGTAAGTTCTGTCATAGGTATCCTTTCTCAAGGGATAATAGTCATAACAAATATATCCCAGTTGCGGAGCTAAGTTCTCCATATAATGGTTGATGTAATCAACGTAATCCACAGTAGTATCCGTTGACGACAAATGCACCTGTGATGCATAGCATGGGAGCAGATTTACGTAAATCTCTGCATTTGGCAGATTTCTTTCCTGCATCTTTTTCTGATAAAGCTCTACCTGCCAAGCTATTTTATCCATTTCCTCTACGCTGGGCTCATCGTGACCGAAATTTCCACCGTATGCCGAGCTGTATATATACGGATTATCCTCAGAAAACATCCTGTCTATAACCTGCTCATACTCTGTCTTTTCGGTAAGCCCCATCGCAGCAAGCTCTCTTACAAGCCCGTAAAACGTCCAATCGCGTACCCAGTATTTTAAGTCGTATTTCTCTGCAAGCTCGAGAGCCTGAATCGCGTGTTTTTCCGCAAAAGTGCTTTTATAAGCTATTTTTTCAAAAGCTGTATTACCTTTTAGCGATCCTATCGGACAGCCCTCGTAAAGAGCATATATAGTATTAAAACCCGCTTCCTTTAAATCCGAATAGTTTTGATCCGTAATGCAGTTAGGATTGCCCGACGAACCGCTCCAGCTCTCCGGCGGAGGGGGCGCGTATGCAGAAAACTGCAAGCCGTCTTCCGCCCTTTCAAAGATGGGAGCGTTCAACTGCTCTTCCTTGACGCTCGTGCTGCCACCATTGTTTGTGCAAGCCGTACATGCTGCTGCGGTTGCGAGAGCAAGTAACAATGAAAGTGTCTTTTTCATATTTGCCCTCCAATTATCCTTTGCGCTTAATTCTGATTATTGCCACTGCGCCTAAAACAAGGGTTATCGGCAGCCCTACTGCACTTGACTGACAGCCCGACTTACCCGAGCTATCGGGCGAAGTAGCCGTTATCGGGTTGAAGGTCAGCTCGCTCTCCCAATTTACGTCCAGGTTTCCTCTGTCGTAAATTTCTACTATAACCTCTTCCACACGCTCCTTTGGGGGCTCGTTTGGCGCGCACTCGTATTTGGGAGAAGTGTTTGCCATTGAGAAGTTGTCGAGCTCTGCATGTACGTATCCCGTATTGCAAATAGCAAAATATCCTCTTAGCTCAAGACCGAAAACAGTATAGTATAACGTGAATTCGGTTTCTCCGAATTTTTTCATGTAAAGCTTTAAAATTCCGTTTTCGGAAACCCATCTTACGCAAAGTCCGTCATCCTCTGAAACGTCTGCCTTTACCTTGTTTACACCGTCATAGCTTATGTCTGTGAAATACTCCGCAGGAATAGGCTTGACCTGAGAAACAGTAACTGTAGACGGGTCCAAAACAGAATTTTCCGCCGTGTAAAGATTTAAACCAACGCTGGTTGCCCCTGCAGGCGGAACAATTGCAAAATATAACATTCCGTAAGAGCCGTAGCTTGGCGACGTTGTAGTATTTCTGCTAAGGTCTAAGCCGAGCCACCTGTTTGGCTTTGTTTCCTGATAATCAAGCCCGTCACCCGTGCCTACGTAAACGTTACAAAGGGTGTAGTCCATTATAAAGCTATCGTATTGGTGGGCAGAGCCAAAAAACGTACCGTCCGATGCGCCCTGCATTACCAATCTTCCGTTCTCTACAAAAAGACTGTTTTCAGGTATTTGCGAGGTGTAGAAATCCATATATCCGTCGTTTCCGAAAAAGTCGTTAGAAAAGTCGTGTGTTACAGATTTGGTCACCGGTACGTAATAGGTTCTGTTATAGGCTATAAAGTTATCAATCTCTACCGCGCCCGTACATGCAGACAGGGTGGTAAAACCGAAATAACCTGTGTATCCGTCTATTTTATCAAACGTTCCCTGCACCCTTCTGCCGTTTTCGTATACTGTAAATTCTCCGTTTTTGTTTACCGTAATCCTTATATCCGAGCCTCTCTCCGACCTAAGACCGGTAAACGCGTTTCTGTTGGATTCCTGCAAGCTTACCTTTTGTCCTCCAACGTACTTCTCAAGTCTTCCGCCCGTTCTCGTCATAACGTACGCATAGCAGGAATCAAGCGGACTTGCCGTTTTTGACGGAAGATTAAACACAAAGGCTATCTCGTCGCCCGAAATTGTGCTCGCGGTGAACTTTGCATTGAAATTAACCTCAAATCCAAGCAAATTGTTTACCGTGCTATCATCCGCTAAAACCTCTTTGGTGGATATTATTCTATCTCCTGCTATCAGGTTTTTAAGCTCTAACGCGCTTTCGTCATACAACACGAAACCGCCTTCATTCTTGTTTGGTCCAATAACCTGGAGCTGTTCCTTTTCGTCCCACTTAAGACCGTTTGCAATAGAGAAATCCTCTGCTAAGGTAACGCCGTCTGCCTCTATTATAATATTGTCTAAGTACTGTCCGTTGCCGGGAGTTGTGGTTGCCCAGCCTATATAACCCTCTTTAAACGAGCGCACCTCATTGCCCTCTGACCAGGATACCGAGCAGGTTGGCTCTGAAGGGAGCTGAGTATTTGCGTCATCACGTACCGCAATATAAATATTTGCCGTAGCCTCATCCTGAGGTACAACCTTTACTCTGAGCCATAAGCCTTCGACGTTCTCTAATCCGAGCAAGGAATGCCACGTTGCGTTTGCCTCCTGTACGGTTAGCGAGGAAACGTTTTCGGGAGTGGATATACACTCTCCCCTTATCAAAAACGCCGCCTGGTAAACGTATAAGCCGTTTACTAAGGTGTGTTGCATTCCCTCGTTAAGCACGTCCTCCTGTATAAAAGTAAGATTGTTGGAATATCTGTTTTCACCCGATTCAAGCTTAACGTCGTATTGCACCGAGGTAATATCGTTAAATCTTCTCGTTGTGGTAATCATTGCCTGCTCGCCACCCGAAATACCGCTCACCAAATAAAGCGAGGAGTCGGAAGCCTCCTGCTGAGCAATTACGCCGGACGACCCGTCGGCTTTAGTAACCTCCCAAGCCGAAGAATCCACTCCACCTGCATTATCAAGATTATTAAACGAGTCGGTAACTAAGTTTTTAGTCTGAGTAGACGCGCTTGCCGTAATGCTTCCGACTGCAGATACAGTCATCGCACCGCAAAGAGCAACCGCCAATGCAATTTTTTTAATTTTTTTCATAATCAACCTCTATATGCGGGAATGATAAACGCTCCTCCACCGCTTTTTATCTTAATTTTATTTTTACCTTTAGTTAAAATTATCTTATCTCCGTTTACGTAACACTCCGAGTCCTCGTCTAAAACAAACTCAATCTCGTTTTCAAGGCATAGCCTTGGAGAAGTGTAGTTTACGATATAAAGTGCTTTGCCGTCGCCATGAGCAAATTCGCCTACCACACAGTCGTATTTTGATTTGTATTCGCCACTTTCATCAGCTCCTATCCTCGCAAATTCTTCTTCGTTATGATGCTCAGAATAGCCTTTGACGTAACGGGCATTTTCCCACTTGCAATCTAAATATTTGTCCTCGTATTTTGCAAGCTCTCCGTGTATTTTTTTAGCCCCGTAATAAAGATCGGTGGGATTGCCTTTCCAATCCACCAGCCCCGCTTTTAAAATATCGGACTCATCTCCCCAATAAAAATAATAAACCATAGCCTGAGAGCCGTGCGCTAACTGGGTGTGAATTTGGAAATCAATCATTTCAGGGAGAAAATCCGTTTCCCCCCTATCCATAACCGAGGACTGAATAAACGTTCTCAACTGTTTTCCGTGCCTTTTACACGCCTCTGCAACCACTTTACAATTATATAAGTAGTCACTGTTCAAAAACTCCTCTACCCTATTTCTGACCCTGAACGGATAATGGTCGTATAAAACGTAGGTAGTTGGAACCTGCCTTATATATTCCTCTATATACTCCTCGTAGCTGCTTGCTCCAAGCTGTTCTACGTGGCTCGCATAGGTAGGCAAAAGATTGATAAGCGGCTCGCCAATCCCCTTAAAAAAATCGTTATAGCCCTTTACCATTTTAGCAAGGCTCGGGTATAGCGTAATATTCGGCTCATCATATATGTAAATGCCCGCAAACGACTTGTATTTCATATATTTTTTGTAATTTTCACCGTTGTAGTAATAGTAGTCGGGGTGAAGTATATTTGCCCAATTTATAGCATCTCTTACGTAATATTTAAGCCCGACCCTTTCCGCCGTTTGCAATGCTCTTTCCGCAATGTCTGCCCCATGCTCTAAAAGACCCATTCCGTGAGTAAAACCTGCGTCTACTATCCTTTTATAATGCTCTTCCGTAATAAAATTCGGGTTTTTTTGATTGCAATCCCTAAATTCGTTCCAGTTTTCTTGAGGAGGCATTTTATAAGCGATTTTTAAAATCTTCTTCATAATTTTTACAGCTTCCCTTCGCTACTTTTAGTTTAATACTATAAAAGATTATACAATTACTTTGAAGTTTATACAATAGGGAAATTGCTCTCAATTTTAGAAATGTTGCTATTTGCCTATGCAGGCTTGCTTTTTGCTTTTTTCTATGTTATATTTTAAATATAATGAAACAGTTTTATATCAATTTAGAAAGTTTTATAAACAACACGATCAATTTTACGTCATACGAAAGAGCGCATTATAACGGTGATTGGAAGAGCTACGAGCATATGCACGCCTTTGCTGAAATATTCTTTATAACGCAGGGCAAGGGCGTTTTCCGTACCAAGGCGGAGGACGTACCTATACACAAGGGCATGGTAATTATAGTAAACCCAATGACTGTTCATACAGAAATCTCGTCTGAAGACTCTCCTTTGGAGTATGCCGTTTTTTCGGTAAAAAACACCACCTTCGTTGGACAAAGCACCGAAAGGTCTAAACAGGTTTTTGTATACAATTTATTCTCCGATTACGACTTTTTATTTAATATAATACGTGTTTTAGAGGACGAAGAAGAGCAAAAGCGCCCACTTTGGCAGATGGCTGTAATAACCGAGCTTAATAAATTTGCAATATTCGTTTTAAGAAAAACAGGTCTATACTCCTTAAACTCCGACTCCAAGGAAAAGCCTAACACCATGAGTGTTATTCATTTGTTTTTAAAATCTCAGTACCAAGAAGAAATTTCTTTAGATAAGTTGGCAAATTATTTCTTTTTGAATAAATATTACTTAGCGCATGCATACAAGAAAAAATACGGCATTTCAGTTATGAAACAGCTTAATATCTTCCGTTGCAACGAGGCTAAAAAATTACTTGAAACAACTAACCTGCCTATATCCGAGATTGCCGTTTCGGTTGGATTTAATTCAATTTCTCACTTTTCGGGCACGTATAAAAGCATAATAAACGAGTCGCCTGCAAAAACGCGAAAAAGCTTTTATGAAAACACCAAAAAATAACAAACGTAAAAACAGCGCAAACATCTCTGCCCTTAGCATTAAAACGCGCGCTGTTTTTGTTGTTTTTGTAAATTTTTAAATCTTTGATAAAAAAATAAAAATACCCACCTTAAAACAGTTGATTTTTTAATTTTATTAAGATATAATGTAAAGGCTTGATGGCAAGCAGTTAGTTGTTTGCAAAGGTTTCTACCGTTTTCTGTGGTGTAACCTACAAAGTCTTATAATAGTTCATAATTTGTGGAGGATTATACCACCTGCGGTGGTGTAACCTACAAAGTTTGTTAATAATTCATAGTATGTGGAGGATTATACCACCTGCGGTGGTGTAACCTAAAGAGTATTATAATAGTTCTTAATATGTGGAGGATTATCGAAGCGGTCACAACGAGGCGGTCTTGAAAACCGTTTGCCCAAAAGGCACGGGGGTTCGAATCCCTCATCCTCCGCCAACCATAAAGCACACCAAAGCGGTGTGCTTTTTTGGTTGTTGGGGTCTGTGCGATTCTAACAAAATTTGCTTGTCAAATTTTGGTCGGCTTTTGCCGAATGTGATTTGAGAAAATTTACCGAATATATTTTTACCGACAGTAAAAAATCAAAGGGTAAACTTGCAATTTTCGAGTCTTTAGGCTATAATAAGAACGATTCAAACATTTTGAAAGAGGAATATGAAAAACAAGCACTAAACGAATATTTGTCTGGCAATTATACTTTAAAAGACTTAGATGAAAACGGGCAACGATTAGCAATTGCGATATCGTTAAAAGGAAAGAGGTTTTTTACCGGTTGGATGATAGAGCCTGAGGGAAAAATTCGTGCTACTACTCCTTTTGGAGGTTGGGTGAATGATTGATTTTACTATAATTAAATTTAAATCTGAAGACGTTGCAAAAAAATACGAAAAAGACACGAGCACATTGGGCGTTGTTTTAGAAAAAACAAACGACGTTTTTACGGTCTTATTTTTCAACGTTAAAAACGTTGGAGATTATGCAGTATTTGATGCTCCTAAATCTGATTTTATCGCAACCCCTTATGATTTGCCACAAAACGTGAAAGAGATTTTAGAAGAATATCTCACAACCCGCGTGGAAGAAATAACAAATAAGAAAAATTTTGTTTTACAACCTTTTTGCGATAGCGATTACGTAGAATTAACAGTAAATAAAAGCAAATATTTAAAACATGGAGTTAAAAAGGGAGATAAAGGAATTGTCATCTATGAGCGTGTTGTAAAAAATTCTATTTTAGTAGATTTTTCAGCCTCTGCACACGAAGAAAAATGTATTTCGGTTGACATAAATGATTTAAAACGAGTTTAACTTTATTAGTAGGGCTGTCCACCCTTTAGGGTTAATTACTTGTAACACGCCATTAGGAGGGTAAAATGAACCTTTGGGATGAAGTTGAATTAGTAATAGCTTAAATGTAAAAATTCGGATTAGGTTTAAAACCCTCCGCCAACCATAAAGCCTATATCCATTAGTGGCGTAGCGATAGGGATTTATCGTTACGCCACAACTATATTTGCCTAACGGCAAGTGATATGCCTTCGGCGTGATATTTTGCTAACGCAAAGTGATATTTTCACTTGTAGTGAAAGTTAGGCAAATATAATATAACTTTGACCACAGGTCAAAATATAACTGCTTGCGCAGTTGGCGTTCGCAATGCTCGGCTAAACTGCTTGCGCAGTTGGCGTTCGCGATGCTCGGCTAAACTGTTTGCTTGCGCAAACAATATCACTTTTAGCCACAAGGCTAAAAATACAACTTAAATCTTTAATTTTTGCGGATAAGAAAAGCCCACCAT
>JAFVQT010000001.1 GCA_017504655.1 Clostridia bacterium
TGGTAAGGATAAATATGTTCTTATAGGACAGATTTTGGTGGATAATATTGAGATCGAAATATATAATCCTACCGAAGAACAAGGGAAAAAGACATGGATTTCAGCTTTTTACACGGAAAAGTCATACAATACAATCTCTCTTTCTATCTCTATCTCTATCTCTAATGAACAAATACGGGAAAATTGCACGGTGAATGAGTTTAGTTTATTAATAGAACCAATAATAAAAAGTAGAGAGATTTTAAAATAGTAGTTTTGTTATGAGAAAGTTTTTTACATATATTTGCTGTGTGATAGTTGCTATAGTAGGTTTTGTTACTGTGCCGTGATTTTTTCTTTTGAGTAAAAAGGTGCAAAAACAACTTGTAAAAGTGCACAAAAATTAAAGTTAAAAATTCTAATTTTAAAAAGGAGAGAAAATGAGAAAGGCTATAAAAATATTTGTGGCGAGCATTTTGATTGCTATATTATCATTTACTACAGGGTGTAAAATAATAGGGTATGAAAACTTTGGTTATGAAACGCAAGAGGAAATGCAAAATGCTATAAAAAATGAGCTGGGTTATCCAAATTGGTACTATTTTGATTGGTCATCTATTAATGCAGAGTTTGTGAGTTATGGGGTACTGACATGCTCACAACGTTATAATTTTCCAAACAGTAAAAAAACCTATAAAGTCTTATCATATTCTGTGGCAAGTGAGATTAGAGGACCTAATGGAGAAATAAGAGCAAGTGTAGACATAATAACAACAGGCAATGATGCAGATTTACAGTTTCTTAGGTATGAGTTTGTGCATGATGGAATTAGTTGTAGGGTTCTTTGTCCAAAATATGCAAATCAAGATAATTTAGAATTTTTGTGTCACATTGACTTTGAAATAGAACAGACAAACTATACGATTTACTTTTATCATAATAAAGATGTTTTAAATGTTTTTGACGTGTCCGAAGCGGTAGAAACGGCTAAGATTTTACTTTCCACGAGGTATAAAATATGAGGAAAGCACGTAAAAATCATTACTTTAATTTTTGCAATCGTTACGTGTTTTAGTTGCTTTTGGGGGTGTAATTTTCCTAAAAAGTCAAAATAAGCCTGAGGAGTTAGAAGAAAGTCCAAAAGAATACTTGCATTTTAAGACTTAGAACATATTGACATAGTATATACTTGGGCATATAATGCTACTATATAAAAATGGAGGATAGAAAATGAGGAAAATATTAAAAACGCTTGTGGCAAGTATGATGGTTGCCGTTGTTATGGTTGTTGCTGGAGCCTGTTCTTCGCGGGAGAAAATAGTAGAAAGGTATGACTCAATAGACGAATTTGTTGCTGAATTTGGTACCACGCTAGAAAAGGTTAACCCCGAAGATGAGTGTTGTTTATTTGATGAGGGAGTTATACAATCAAGTGTAGAAGAAGTTTTGCAATGTAGAATAGAGGCGGTGTGGTATAGGGCGAGTTTAGAACTTTATAAAGATGCGTTTAATAGACCTTATAAATATGAATATGAAGGTTTTGATGCTATATACAAATTATTGGATAGGCAAGATGTCTCAATTGCTACCTTGGCTTATTCTACAAATGTTGTAGCAAGTATTAATAAGGATAAATATGAACTTTTAGAACAAATTGTTGTAGATGATTGCGAGATTGGAATATATCAACCTATTAAAGAAATAGATGGGCGAACAGTTTATGAAGCGATGTTTAATGAAGGAAAAATGTTTAATAGGATTGAGCTTACTATTTATGATGAGTACACAAGAGAAGTTTTTACGTGTACGGAATTTGTTTTGTTGATAGAGCCAATAATAAAAGGTAGAACAATTTTAAAATAGGGGTTTTGTTATGAGAAAGTTTTTTACATATATTTGCTGTATAATAGTTACTTAAATTTAGAAACAATTTAAATTGTTAAACACGGCAAGTGGCAATTAAATGCTACTGCCGTGATTTTTTTTGCCCATTAAAGAAAAGGTGCAAAAACAACTTGTAAAAGTGCACAAAAATTAAAATTAGCGTTGACATACGAATAAAAAAGTAGTATAATCATTGTGTACGACTGGCTCGTAGTCTATTTTGTTATGGACAAAAATCGGGCAAATACAATTCTACTTTAAAGGAGGGGCTACTATGGCTCATTTACAAGAGGCGGCTGCAAAAAAGATTAACGCAATCTGCGACAGATACGTTAACGAAAGAACTCCGCTTATGATGATTCTGAGCGATATTCAAAAGGAATACGGCTACATTCCTCTTGAAGTTCAGGAACTTGTTTCTGAAAGAACGGGTATTTCAGTTGCCGAAATTTACGGCGTCGTTACCTTCTATTCGTTCTTCTCGCTTAAACCAAAGGGAAAATACGTAATCGGCGTATGTCTTGGTACTGCATGTTACGTAAAGGGCGCTCAACAGATTATCGACAAATTCTCAGAAATTATCGGTATTAAACCCGGCGAAACTTCTGAGGACGGATTGTTTACTTTAGACGCATTGCGTTGTATCGGTGCTTGCGGTATTGCTCCTGCTGTTACCATTAACGGCAAGGTTTACCCCAAACTTACCGTAGACGTTGTTCCTAAGATCGTTGACGAATACAAGGCATTGGAGGCTTAAACGTATGATAAAGAATTTTAACGAACTCAATGAAATGAGCGCAAAATGCTCAGCTTGTTTAGACGCTAAGTTTACCGGTAACGACGGTAAAAGACATATGGTATTATGCGGTGGTACGGGCTGTCTTTCTTCCAGATCGGACGAAATCACTGCAGAGCTTAAAAGATTAGTTGCGGAAAAAGGCTTAGAGGATAAGGTTACAATCAATCAGGTTGGTTGCTTTGGTTTCTGTTCTCAAGGTCCTTTCGTAAAGATTTATCCCGAAGATACCCTCTACAGACTCGTTCAATTTGAAGACTGTGCAGAGATTATCGAGAGAGATATTATCGGTGGCGAGGTTATCGAAAGACTTTTATACGTCGACCCAACTACTGCTGAAAAGGTTACCAAGCAAGAGGATATCAATTTCTACAAAAAGCAAGTAAGAGTTGCTCTTCACGGTTGCGGTAGCATCAATCCGGAATCTATTGAAGAAAGTATCGGTTCAGGCGCATTCAAGGGCTTGGCAAGAGCACTTCAAATGGATAGAGCAGACGTTATCAAGGAGGTATTAGACTCCGGTCTTCGCGGGCGTGGCGGCGGTGGCTTCCCAACCGGTAGAAAGTGGCAATTTGCTTATGCTCAGCCAGACGGTGAAAAGTACGTAGTATGTAACGGTGACGAGGGTGACCCGGGTGCATTCATGGATAGATCTATCCTCGAGGGTAACCCACTTGCAGTTATCGAGGGTATGATGATTGCAGGCTACGCTATCGGCGCGCAAAACGGTTATTTCTACGTAAGAGCAGAGTATCCTATCGCTGTTAACAGACTTAAAAATGCTGTTAAGCAAGCAGAAGAGCTCGGTCTTTTGGGCGACAATATTTTAGGTACGGATTTCTCATTCAGAGTACACATCAGACTCGGCGCAGGCGCATTCGTTTGCGGTGAGGAAACTGCGCTTTTGAACTCTATCGAAGGTCAAAGAGGTATGCCAAGACCTCGTCCTCCATTCCCTGCAGTTAAGGGTCTTTGGGACTGTCCTTCTATCATTAACAACGTTGAAACACTCGCGTGTGTACCTTTCATTTTAAGAGAGGGTAAGGATGCTTTCGCTAAAAACGGAACCGAAAAGTCCAAGGGAACTAAGGTTTTCGCTCTTGGCGGTAAGATTAACAACGTAGGTCTTGTTGAAGTACCTATGGGAACGACTCTTCGCGAGCTTATATACGATATCGGTGGCGGTATTCCTAACGGAAAGACCTTCAAGGCTATTCAAACGGGCGGACCTTCGGGCGGTTGCTTAACTGCAGACGACCTCGATGCAGAAATCGACTTTGATAACCTTGTTGCTAAGGGCTCAATGATGGGCTCCGGCGGTGCAATCGTTATGGACGAGGACAACTGTATGGTTGACGTAGCTAAATTCTATATGGAATTTATCTGCGACGAATCCTGTGGCAAGTGTACTCCTTGCCGTATCGGTACTAAGAGAATGCTTGAAATTCTCAACAAGATTACCGACGGTAAGGCTACTATGGACGATTTAGCTGAGCTTGAAGAGCTTGCAGAAAACGTAAAGAGCAACTCACTTTGCGGTCTTGGACAAACAGCTCCAAACCCTGTTCTTTCAACCTTAAAGCACTTCAGAGATGAGTATATCGCTCATATTGTAGACAAGAAGTGTCCTGCACACATTTGTAAGAACCTTATGCAATACGTTATCGACAAAGACAAGTGCTTTGGTTGCGGACTTTGCGCAAGACAGTGTCCTGTTGGCGCAATCGTAAAGACTGATTACGTTGCTCCCGGCAAGAAGCTTCCTGCTTATACTATCGATCAAGAAAAGTGTATCAAGTGCGGTATGTGTATAGCATCTTGTAAGTTTAAGGCTATCGAAAAGAAATAATCGGAGGGTT
Source organism: Clostridia bacterium (assembly GCA_017504655.1). Classification (GTDB taxonomy): domain Bacteria; phylum Bacillota; class Clostridia; order Christensenellales; family Borkfalkiaceae; genus UBA10281. Next base: position 4,519 of record JAFVQT010000001.1, read on the forward strand.
TAAAATGGCTAAAGTTAATATTAAAATCGAAGGCATACCTTTCGAGGTAGAAGCCGGCTTAACTATATTAGAGGCTGCTAAAGAGTGCGGATTTGAAATTCCTTCTCTTTGCGCTTTCAATCACGGCGAATGCTCAAAGGGTTCTTGCAGAGTATGTCTTGTAGAGGCTACCGGCGCAAGAGGTCTTGTAGCATCATGTGTATATCCGGTTGCAGAGGGTATGGAAATTACTATTTCTTCACCTAAGGCAACTGCAGCAAGAAGAACCTCGGTTGAGCTTCTTCTTTCTAACCACAATAAAAACTGTCAACAATGCGACAAAAACGGTAAGTGCGAGCTTTTACATGTTGCTAAGCTTACCGGCGCAAGAGATGATATGTATCTTGGCGCGCAAACTCCCGTTACCGTTGACAGACTTACTCCATCTATCGTAAGAGATACATCTAAGTGTATTCTTTGCGGAAGATGTGTTGAAAGATGTAAAAATGCACACGGTCTTGGTGTTTTAGGCTTTGAAAAGAGAGGCTTCAACACTATCGTAGCTCCTGCAGAAGACAGAAGCTTTGCAAACTCTCCATGTATCCTTTGCGGTCAATGCGTAAGCGTTTGTCCTACCGGCGCACTTATGGAGGTTTCTGAAATCGAAAAGGTTGACGCTGCTTTTAGAGCTGGCAAGTACGTAGTTGTTCAAACTGCTCCTGCAGTCAGAGCTGCTCTTGGCGAGGAATTCGATATGCCTATCGGAACACTCGTTACCGGCAAGATGGTTTCCGCACTTAAAAGACTTGGCTTTAAGAAGGTATTTGATACCAACTTTGCTGCTGACCTTACCATTATGGAAGAAGCAACCGAGCTTTTGGGCAGAATAACCAACGGCGGTACTCTTCCAATGATTACCTCTTGTTCTCCGGGCTGGGTTAACTACGCTGAGTATTACTACGGTGACCTTTTAGGACATCTTTCTTCCTGTAAATCTCCTCACGAGATGTTCGGTGCTATCTTAAAGAGCTATTATGCAGAAAAGAACGGCATTGATCCTAAGGATATGTTTGTAGTATCTATCATGCCATGTACTGCTAAAAAATACGAGAAAGAAAGACCTGAGCTTTCTGTAAACGGTCTTCGCGACGTAGACGCAGTATTAACTACCAGAGAGCTTGGTAAGCTTATCAAGCGTTCGGGTATCAACTTTGCTAAGCTTCCCGATAGCGAATTTGACAACGATATCGTTGGTGATTACACCGGCGCAGGCGTAATTTTCGGTACTACCGGTGGCGTTATGGAGGCAGCTTTAAGAACTGCAGCATTCAAGCTTTCCGGCGAAGAGCTTAAGAAGGTTGAGCTTGAGGACGTAAGAGGCTTTGAGGGTATTAAGGAGGCAACCTATAACTTAGCAGGTACTGAGGTTAAGGTTGCAGTTGCTCACGGCATGAAGAATGCTAAGGTTCTTCTTGACCAAATCAGAGAAGGCAAGAGCCCATATCACTTCATCGAAATCATGGGTTGTCCGGGCGGTTGTGTAGCAGGTGGCGGTCAACCGTACGTTAAGCCTTGCTTCCTTCCTAACGAAGGCTCTGACATCTTAGATACGTTCAAGTCTAAGAGAGCAGCAGCTCTTTATCAGGAGGACGAGTCTAAGGCTTTAAGAGTTTCTCACAAGAATCCTCAAATCATTGAGCTTTACGACACTTATCTTGGCGAGCCTAACTCTCACAAGGCTCACGAGCTTTTACACACTCACTATCACGCAAAAGAAAGATTTTCCAAATAATTTTGCCTAAAGAAGATAAATACGTTTATTCAAGCGCAAAATATGGCGAAAAAGCTTAAATTTTAAAATAACTGCAAGCTAAATTACGGCTTGCAGTTTATTTTTTAATATAAAAAATAAAAAACTATAGACAAAAGCAAACTGTTGTGCTAAAATTATATCAAACAAAACATAAGGTAAAGAAAAATGAAATTAATTAAAACTGTTATAGCCCTACTTACAATTTTAATATTATCCTGTAATTTTTTAAGCTGTGGGTCGTCAAAAGCAGAGCAAGAAGTTTTTAAAGGAACAATGTCTGTCGCTTTTGCATCCGCGCAGGATGCCGCCGAGGCTTACTTTAACGAGCAAATTAAGGGTGGCGAATACGAAAATTGCAAATTTAGCGGTTATACCGCTAAAAAGGAGCTTGCAAAAGGCGATATAGATGACCTTGAGCTTGGTGTATACAGCCCCGACGACGTTATTTCGGCAGAAAGGGGTAAGGTGAGTATTACGTATGGAAGCGAGGTGTTTTTAAATACCGTTTACATTATCCAAACACAAGACGGATATCATTATTACACCTTAGAGCCTAAGGATGAAGAGGCTGTTTGCTCTGATTATTACGAGCATTTGGTAAGTCCGGAAATTTTAGATAACGTAACGATAAGAACCAGCGCGATAATATTAATAGAGGAAGAAGGCTTTTCCCGTCAGACAGAGGTCAGTATAGAGTTTTGTAATGACGGTGAGGAGATTAAATTTGACGTTGTTATAAAAAGCTTTTTCAACGGTGGAGTAAGCGAGATTTCTCTCGGCGGATATATTTTAGCTAACGGAGAAGAAATTCGTGCTTACGGACTTAACGAAAAAAGTGAGTACGTTGATATTACGAGAGAGTTTTTGGCATTATTCTCTCCCGAGCAAAAAAACGTTTTCCTTGTAAATCAGATTTCTAATATCTATGTAGCCGGTCACAGTTTATTTAAGGTTGACGGGGACACCTTTGTTGTAAGAAACGTTGAGCAAGTAAACTTGGCAAAAGAGTTCGAAGGCTTATATTATGGGGAAAACGGTGGCACAGTTAACAGCTTTGCATACGCTTTGTCTGTAACAAATCATAAAATAGGCTCAATTTCTTCTAATATTCATTCGATAGACAGTCTTGGGCTTAAAAATCTATACGTAAGTATAGAAACAACCTTCTCGCAATACGGAGAAACCGAGGTTGATATCCCCGAAGAGGTAAAAGCATTGGACGAATTGAGGTAAGGAGAACAAATCATGAAAAAATTGGTAAAAAGATTAGCTTTAGCTTTGGTTTGTTTAACTCTTACTGTAAGCGCGATAGCTTGTACAGGTAACGTAGCAGAGCCAAGAGAGGAATTTAAGGGCGTTTTCTCTGCATACGACTATGCTACTGAGGAAGAAGCTGTAAGAGCTTTTATCGAAAACGAGTTCACAGATATGGACTTTAACGGAGAGTATTTAAGCCACAGTGCAATTGCCGACCTTACGGCAGAAGAGCTTGACGGCTTAAATTACGGTACGGTTAACAAGGAAGATATTACGTCTGCAAAAAAGGTTGAAATTTCTTACTCGTTAGGCGGAGCTGCCTCAAAGCACGTTGCATACGTTTTAACCGTTGGTGAAGAGGATGTCAGATATAGATATTATTCTCCCAAGCCAAGCGATGGCGAGGGTGTAACGCAAAGCTACGTAAGCTACCTTTTAGATAAAACCGTGCTTTCTAACGTAACTGTTGAGCAAAAAACCGATATGTCTACAAGCTCCGGCGGGCTACAAATTGATATTGCGGCAACCGTTACCTGCAGATATGCCGAAAACGTTATAGGCTTTACTTATTCAGAAAGTTATAAATACGGCGAGCAATCACAAACTTCCAAGTTTGACGGAGCTATGCTTATGAGCGCAAGAGGTGTAAGAGCATATACGTTAGGCACAAACGACCAATATCAAGATTCTACAAACGATTTATCTGCATTACTTTTAATAGGTAGCGATTTGGAAAATTCGGGCATATTAGGCGCACTCAAGCAAGTAGAATTTGTTATATATATGGTAAAGGGCGACAAGTTGGTTCTCAGAGAAGACATAAAGAGTCTTATTATAGAACAAGTTGCCGAAGCAAGCGGTGAAGCTACAATACATAGCTACGCATCAAGCTTTACCATAGACGGTGGAAGAATAGTTTCTTTAGACGAGGATATGGAGATGACTGCAGCAGGTCAACGTGTCAAAATGTCTATAGAAACATCGTTTACCGATTACGGTGTAACGTCTGTCAGCGTACCTCAGGAAGTTTTAGATATGAATGCAAGTTATTAATAAAAATGACTTTGTTCTACCTTGTGACTGATAGCTAAAGGCTTATTTAATTTGTAATAAACCTTAAAAAATCAGTTATACGCTGTTATATAGTTATAAAAAACGACCTCACGGCTAAGCCGTGAGGTTTTAATTTGCAAAAAGGGTTACAATATAAAAACTCCGTTGCTAAAATGCAACGGAGTTTTTGAATAAATTTAATTTATTATTTGCTCATTGCTTCTTCAATAGCAACTGCGCAAGCAACCGTCATACCTACCATTGGGTTGTTACCGGCGCCTATAAGTCCCATCATCTCAACGTGAGCAGGAACTGAAGAAGAGCCTGCGAATTGAGCGTCAGAGTGCATACGGCCAAGAGTATCGGTAAAGCCGTAAGATGCAGGACCTGCAGCCATGTTATCAGGGTGAAGAGTTCTACCCGTACCGCCACCTGATGCAACAGAGAAATACTTTCTGTCGTTATCGTTACACCACTTTTTGTAGGTGCCTGCAACAGGGTGTTGGAATCTGGTTGGGTTAGTAGAGTTACCGGTAATAGAAACCTGAACGTTTTCGTGAGCCATGATAGCAACGCCCTCAGAAACGTCGTCAGCACCGTAGCATCTGATTTTAGCTCTCTCTCCGTTAGAATATGGAGTTTCGCTAACGATAGTAAGCTTGCCGGTGTAGTAGTCGTATTTGGTTTGAACGTAAGTGAAACCGTTGATACGGCTGATAATGAAAGCAGCGTCTTTACCAAGACCGTTCAAGATAACCTTAAGAGGCTCTTTTCTTACCTTGTTAGCCTTAAGAGCAATACCGATTGCGCCTTCTGCAGCAGCGAAAGATTCGTGACCTGCTAAGAAGCAGAAGCAAGTGGTGTCTTCAGAGAGAAGTCTTGCACCGAGCTTGCCGTGGCCAAGACCAACCTTTCTTTGGTCGGCAACAGAGCCGGGAATACAGAAAGCCTGAAGACCAACGCCTAAAAGCTCAGCAGCGTCAGCAGCCTTTTTAGCACCTGCTTTAATTGCAACTGCAGCACCGAGAGTGTAAGCCCAAATAGCGTTTTCAAAGCAGATTGGTTGAATGCCTCTTACGATAGCGTCAACGTCAATGCCCTTGTCAAGACAGATTTGTCTTGCTTCTTCTAAATCCTTAATGCCGTATTTAGCGAGGCATTCGTTAATTTGATCTATTCTTCTACTATATCCTTCAAAAGTAATACTCATAATCAGTGCCTCCTTCTTACTCTACACGTGGGTCGATAAATTTAACGCCGTCGTCAAATCTGCCGTATTTACCCGATGCTTTTTCGTATGCTTCGTTTGGTGAAAGACCTTTCTTAATAAAGTCGGTCATTTTGCCAAGGCTTACGAAAGAGTAGCCTATAACTTGATTATTAGCGTCAAGAGCCATTTTAGTAACGTAGCCCTCTGCCATTTCAAGGTATCTCGTACCCTTAAGCTTAGTGCCGTACATAGTACCAACCTGAGAACGGAGACCCTTACCAAGGTCCTCAAGACCTGCACCGATAACAAGACCGTTGTCAGAGAAAGCAGATTGAGTTCTTCCGTAAACGATTTGTAAGAAAAGTTCTCTCATAGCGGTGTTGATAGCATCACAAACAAGGTCTGTGTTAAGAGCTTCTAAAATTGTCTTACCGGGGAGAATTTCAGATGCCATAGCGGCAGAGTGAGTCATACCCGAGCAACCGATAGTTTCAACGAGAGCCTCTTCAATAACGCCCTTTTTAACGTTGAGAGAAAGCTTACATGCGCCTTGTTGAGGAGCACACCAGCCTACACCGTGAGTAAAGCCGGAAATGTCTTGAATTTCTTTTGACTGAACCCATAAACCCTCTTCGGGGATAGGAGCAGGTCCGTGGTTAGGTCCTTTAGCAACGCATACCATATTTTCAACTTCGTGAGAATATTGCATTATATATTCCTCCAAATAGATTTTTTATCCTTACAATTATATCACATAACCTTTATTTTGACAATAGTTATTTTAACAATTTTTTAAAAATTAGTTTTTAAGTCGTTTTGTTTTGCGTGAGCGGGAAAATTTAGTATTGACAAGTGTTTTTTTTTGTGATATAATTCGCCATATATTGAGTAATGCTATAGTTAGGTCATATAATAGATATTTACGAGATTGTTTAGACGGAACGTCAGAGTTTGTTCAATATAATGATAATAATCAAGGAGAGATTTTATGAAAAAGTCGATAATAAGCATTATTCTTTGCGTTTTTATGATATTTTGTGCTAGTTGCACTATAACTGTATCAAATGAAAGCGTAGAAGAGTCTTTAATAGAAAGTGAGCAAGAAACTACAAGTGAAAGTATAGAGCGAGAAGAAGCTCCTGACCCTATAGAGATAGACTACGTTTACACTCCTTTAGATGAAACAGTTAAAGCAGAGATAGCTACATATCTTGGACGTGAAAAATTTTATAATAACGTTTGTTATTATGGAGAGTTTGAAGGCAAGCACGTTTTCGGCGAGGCTACTCCATTGGCGGCAGTAGATGATTTTCAACTAGGGGCGTTTAGTCTTTTTTGCGTAAGCGTATTTAAGCTGAATGTTTGGGATGGTGAGGAATACGTAGAGTATTGGGGCGTATGTGATATTTTTAGTTTTGAATCATCTAAAGAGATTGCTTTCATTCATTTAAACCATCTAATTAACGATTGTTGGGCAGGTTGTGAGTTTAAAAAGAACAATGCTACTAAAAAGACTGAATACACGACTAGATGGGCTTACATGGTTGGTGGTACTTATGGAGATGTTGACCCACGTGTTCAGTGGTATCCTGGAGAATATGAAATGAAAGGGTATTTTGCAAAGCAAACGCCGACTATTTCCGGTGATATGGGCTTTTTGGCGTGTAATATAGGTGTTTTACCTGGCGAAACAAAAGAAAAATATAGCCTTTTTGTTACGCTTGAAAACGTTGTAGGCTACGAAGGAGAGAAATTCTCTTGTTACGGTACGGTCGCAGACATTTTAGATATGTATCAAATAACTGAAGATATGTGGTTAGACTCTTACGAGGGCGCTAGCCAATCTGAGGGATTTGATTTAGAAAAGGCTAAATCAATAAAATATTGCGTGCCAATACATCTTAATTCGCCGATAGAAGGGTGCGATGAGCTCTGTTTAGTTTTAGATAATGATAAAGATAAAAACACATATATACTTGTTATGGATATTGATGAAGAAACAGGTAAAAAATATATTTCTGGTGTTTATCACTACCAATGGGTAAGGGAGCAACAAGAGTAAGTGCGTTAAAAATTAACATTAAAAGCCCTTTGGGGCTTTTTTTGTTGACATTTTTTGCGGTTGAGAGTATACTTTATACGTCAATTATTTTATTAGGAGTTTTTTATGAAAAACGTATTAGACGTTCTTACCGAACGTGGTTTTGTAAAACAGACTGTTTACGGCGAAGATTTAAGAAAAAAATTAGAAACTGACAGCATTTCTTTCTACGTAGGCTTTGACCCCACGGCGGATTCTCTTCATATAGGACACTATATTCCCATTATGGCGATGGCTTGGATGCAAAAGTTCGGCCATACTCCTATAGCCCTTTTCGGCGGCGGAACGGGTATGATAGGCGACCCATCGGGCAGAAGCGATATGCGTCAGATGTTAACGCCCGAAATTATCGACCATAATATAAGTTGCTTTAAAGAGCAAATGTCAAGGTTTATTCGCTTTGAGGGCGACAACGCTGCTATTATCGAAAACAACGCAGATTGGCTTATGAAGCTTAACTACGTTGAGTTTTTACGTGATATCGGCGTACATTTCTCAGTAAACAAAATGCTTACTGCAGAGTGTTTCCGTCAACGTATGGAAAAAGGTCTTACCTTCCTTGAATTTAACTATATGTTAATGCAAGGCTACGACTTTTTATATCTCCACCAAAAACACGGTTGCGTGTTAGAAGTTGGTGGCGACGACCAATGGTCTAATATGCTTGCTGGCGTTGACCTTATAAGAAGAAAAGAGCAAAAGGACGCTTATTGCTTGACTTGTACACTTCTTTTAAACAGCGAAGGCAAGAAGATGGGCAAAACGCAAAAGGGTGCGCTTTGGCTTGATGAGAAGAAGTGTTCTGTTTACGATTTCTATCAATATTTCCGTAACGTAGAAGACGTTAAGGTTGCAGAATGCATGCGTCTTTTAACCTTTATGGATATGGAAGAAATTGCAGAGCTTACTAAGTATAACGACGAGAGAATGAACCTGGCAAAAGAGCGTTTGGCATTTGAGGTTACTAAGCTTGTTCACGGCGAAGAAAAGGCTATCGAGGCTCAAAAGCAAGCAAAGGCAGCTTTTGGTGGCAATGCAGAAGATATGCCAACCTTTGAGGCAAACGGCTTAACAAACGTAATCGATATTATCGCAGCAGCAGGCGTTGCTAAATCAAAGAGCGAGGCAAGAAGACTTATCGAGGGCAACGCAATCTCCGTTGACGATAAAAAGATTACCGTAGCAGAGGTTGAACTTTCTGACGAAATCAAGCAAAAGGGTAGCTTTGTACTTCACAAGGGGAAGAAGGTTCACATCAACATCAAGCTTTAAGGGCTTATAAACTTCGCAATACTTTGTTTCTAAAAAGCGATGGCAACTGGGATGACCAACAAGGTCTATCCCATCTGCTATCGCTTTTTGAGCCTCGTCTTGCTCGTTTCTAAGCCCTTAAAGAATTTAAAGATTTATACACTTCGCAAAAGTGCGTTACTGTTTCAAAGGTGCGACCAAAGAGGTCGCTCCCTGCCTCTAAAAAGCAAACGCCTTGTCTTGCTCGCATCTAAGCTTTTATAAAACGTTATTAAACTTTGAATTAAAAAGGCAGGCACAATGACCAACAAGGTCTATAGTGCCAATCGCTCATAAAGCGGGATATATTTCCCCATTACAAAGACAAAAAGGATAGCACCTTTGCTATCCCTTTTGTTCAATGGAGAAATGATTTATAAAAACAAGAAAAAACTTATTGAAAAGCTTTGTTGATTGTAGCTTTATTATAAACCATTATATTGAGGGGCGTTTGATAGCATTATATAAAATTTGTGAAAATTATTTTCACTAAATTTTTGCTTGACAGCGTGAAATTTGTCGTGTATAACATTTTTATCAAAATGGTTTGCCAAAAACCTTAAATAGTTATATAATTGTTATATGCTTAAAGGAGGGAGAATATGGACGTTTGGCATATATTTGTGCATAGTTTTAAGGATTGCGTTTTTATGCTCCCTATAATGCTTTTGACCTATATTTTTATTGAGTTTTTAGAGCGCAAAACCAGCTTTGCAACAAACGGAAAGCATTTGACAGGTAAGGGTGCGCCCGTAGTAGGCTCGCTCGTGGGTACAATTCCCCAATGTGGGGTAAGTGTAATGTCGGCTAAGCTTTTTGATAAGGGTATTATTGGCATCGGCACACTCTTAAGCGTGTTTATTTCCACGTCAGACGAGGCATTTACAATACTTCTTGCAAGCGACAAAAGGCTTGCCATAATCCCACTTATTATTATAAAGCTTGTGTTAGCAATAGGTGTAGGACTGCTGTTTAACCTTATTGCGAGCAAAAATAAAGAGTTTTCGGGTGAGGTTTTCGAGCATGAAAGCATTTGTGCGCATTGTCACGACGATGTGGCAAGCGGTAACAACGCGTGGGTAAAAATGTACGTTACAGTACCTCTTTTCCATGCCCTTCAAACCTTTTTATACGTCTTTGCCGTTACCTTTTTCTTTGGAATTTTTTTCAGTGAAAACGGGCTTATAGGTGAAGAAAAATTTGCAGGCTATCTTTCCTCGGTTAAGTATGCCGAAAGCTTTATAACCGCGCTTATAGGTCTTATTCCAAACTGCGCGTCCTCTGCAATTATTACGGGGGCTTACGTAAGCGGAGGAATATCCTTTGGCAGCTTGGTTGCGGGGCTTATCTCAAACGCAGGTATAGGTCTTGCCGTTCTTTTTAAAAACACAAAAGAGATAAAGCGCAATTTGTTTATTCTAATTACCCTTTATTTGATAGGCGCATTTACCGGGCTTTTTATAACTGTCGTTTTGAGTGTTATATAAAACGGAGAATACAATGGAACAAATTATAGAGATTTTCAAAATTAATTGGGTTCATCAGCTGATTGGGGTAGCACTTTTTGCAATTGGCACTTTATTGGGCGCAATAGCAATTATGATTATATGGAAAAGATTCACCTTAAGAAAAAGGGGTGAGGATAAAACCGTAAAGGACGTAAGCCATTTAACGCAAAATGCTCTTACCGCCTACGAGGAAGCTGATTCTAAAATAGAAATTAAAAAGGTTACGTACATATGCGAAGCCTTGACTTATTTGCTCGATGCAATTCCTTTGGAATACGGCAACACAAAAGCCTACGACGTAATAGCAAAGGAGGACGTTAAGGTAAAAGGCAAGGAGGTCTTGCTTTCAGACTTAAGCGTTCATCTGGATTTTACCGTGTACGAGCTTTTGGGCTTTATCAACAGCTTGGCAGAGCAGATAAGGGGTGAGATACATTTACTTTTAAACTCAAGTGAGGGTAAGCTCGTTTGGTTTGTCGGAAAGCTTGCGTTAAGAAGTAAAATTCAGGCAGATGACAGAAGTAAGGATTTAGACGAAATTACCGTAGAAAGCTTGTGGAATGTTGTTTTAAGCCTTCTTGAAAAGGACGGGATTGCCGAGGAAAAGCAAGACGGTAAGGTAAAAAGCTTCTTCAAGTTTTTAGCGGGCAAGGCAAAGGATATTGCAATAAGCAACGTAGCATTGCCGGTCGGCAACTACTATATAGACAAGTACGTAAAGGATATCATAGTCATTTTTGCCGAAGAGCTTAACAAACTGTACTCTAA
>JAFVQT010000014.1 GCA_017504655.1 Clostridia bacterium
CCATCCGCAATTTATTGCGGTATATCATCCGTCCGAAAACGAGTATATCTCGCTTTCGGGCGAGTATCTCATCATTACGGAGTTTTTTTGCACGCTAATGCGTGATGATATGCAAAAAAGAGCGAGGGAATCGCTCTTTTTGATGATATCCACCACACTTCGTGCGGTGATAATATGCCATTACTCTGTAATGGATAAAATTTGCTCGTATTCACCCTATGCCAACAAACCAAAAAGACTAATGCAAGAATGCATTAGTCTTTTTGGTGGTGGGCAGGGGTGGATTCGGACCACCGAAGTCAGTGACGGCAGATTTACAGTCTGCTCCCTTTGGCCGCTCGGGAACCTACCCATATATTAATTCGTTTTTACGATTGTTTGCAGTGGAGCTGGCGATTGGAATCGAACCCACAACCTGCTGATTACAAGTCAGCTGCTCTGCCAATTGAGCTACACCAGCATAACCCATTAATATGGTGCCCTAGGGCGGAATCGAACCACCGACAGGCAGATTTTCAGTCTGCTGCTCTACCGACTGAGCTACCAGGGCATATTTAAGCCCTTGATTACTCAAAGGCTTATTTTGGCGACCTGGAAGGGACTCGAACCCTCGACCTCTAGCGTGACAGGCTAGCGTTCTAACCAACTGAACTACCAGGCCATATTAAGTTTTGCGTGAACTGGTGGGCCTTCTAGGACTCGAACCTAGGACCGGCCGGTTATGAGCCGGCTGCTCTAACCAACTGAGCTAAAGGCCCGTGTCACGATGAAGTGGTCGGGGTGAAGAGACTCGAACTCCCGACCCCATGGTCCCAAACCACGTGCGCTACCAACTGCGCTACACCCCGTCAACTTACGTTCAACGCTCGTATATAATATCATACGCCAAAATATTTGTCAAGCATTTTTCCGAGGTTTTTTTAAGATTTTTTCAAACTTATAAAATTGTTTAAAACTGCTTAATTTATCTGATATTTTTGACAAATCAAGCCCTTTAAGGGCAAAAAATTATTCCTTTTTTACATTTTATGCTTTTGCCGATTTAGGTCTGTTGAGATTGCCTGCAAATAAAAATTTAAAAAGAAAGCTACAAAAATTATTTAGGGCTAAAAATCAAGGTTTTGCCTTGAATTATTAAAACTTTGCCAAACAAAGCTTCTTTTTTATGACAATAATTGAATATTTTGCGTTAAAATTTGTGTTGACAGAGATTGATAATGAGGGGTATACTATATGCGCATTATAATATTGTTTCTGTGCGCGTACACGCGCATAGTGCGTGCGGTTTATGTTAGGCGAATAGTGCATACAGTAAAATTATAAATCTAATTATGGCTTAATAGCCAATAGGAGGAAAAATGACAAAAAGTAAAAAAGTGAAAGCATCGTTTCTTTTTGGCTTAATTGCTGTTTTGGCATTGTGCTTAGGCATTGCGTTTGGTAAAGCGCCGGCGCTTAAGGCTCATGCTGAAACCTTATCTGCTGAGAATTGGACGCTTGCTATTGAGGGTGACTATGAGTTCCGTATTCAAAACGGTAACACTTATTGGACCACCTACACAAACAGCGTAACAACTGCAAGCATGCTCGATTACACCGAGATAAACGGTAAAACGCTTTCTCAGATAAATGCAGAAAATCCCGGTGCGATTACCGTTACGTTGCAGCCTGCAGGGGGAACAATAGGTAGCTTTTACCGTGTGTCAATTAATAGCGAAGCAATTGACATGGACCGTCTCGACCTTGGAACTGTAGTAGTAAGGGCGGGTTGGTCGCATACAGACGCAAACGGTACGTACACAATAGATACCGACTTGTATTTTGCGCACAAGCAAACTACAACAAGCCAGGGTGATACGTGGAGATATATCCCAAAGACAAGCGTCGTAGATATCTCGGACGATATCGTCCTGCAAGACCAAGGCGTTATTGCAACTAATACACGTTCTATTTTATTAAAAACGACGGGTACGGATTATTGGGGAGGTTCTACTCCTAACGAACATGGTGGAGCGTTCTTGCACATGCTTTACGTTAACGGAAAGAGCGTTAAGCAGTGGAATAATGAGGCGCACGCTGCACTTAATGCAGGTGATATAACAGATATAACCTACGGTTCGGGACACGGAACTATTAGCGGTAACAAGGGTATTTACGCACCCATCTTCGTTTGGAACGCTTCATACGAAGCAGGTGTTGGTGGATGTTACGTTCAAACCTGGATTCCTACCGGCTATATTGACAACGTAAGCTCGTTTAAGGTTGGTAAAGGTATGGGCTGGTTGACTGACGCCGGCACGTTATATTACGTTGCTAAAGACGTAGAGTATGTAAAGTCCAGCCATAGCTTTATAAAAGTTAATTCAAGCGTAGATATTACCGATGCGTTTGGTATCATCGCACAAGATTATACGTCATCAAACGGTACTATGCTTTACTATCTCCATACAAACAACACGCAGTATTGGACTCAGCAATATGGCTCGACGGGAGATTATTCAATCAACGAGGCTGAATGGAAGGGCGTTGCGGATGTCAGCTTACAGGGCGGTGCCGTTCAAATGTCTTACATTGAATTTAACGGTAGAAAGCTTTACGATATAAACGCCGGTGATAACAATGCGTACGGCGCAACGCAAGGCAATATTGCGAGCGGTAGTAAATATGCGCCGATCTTAGCATTTTTAACTCCGCAAGAGGTCGGTAATGCAATTAAGATTATGGTTCCTTCTGCATACCCAAGTGGTTCGGGTACTGCTGCCGATAACCATCATACCATAACCATTAAACAAGGCTTCTACGTAGTAGATACCTCAACGAACATAAAGTACGAGGTAACTGAGGATATTCAATGGGATTATGAAGGCGGTGCATGGGGCAAACACGTTAACAAAATAGAAACTGAAGTTACTATGGCGACGATGTTCGGCTCGGAAAGTGACGCGTTTGCAGGTATTGCACTTGAGGGTAGCGACTATGGGGTTGCTCCCAGTACCTATGCCGGCGAGGTGAAAACCGCGCTCAGCTTTGCTAAGTCTACCAATTTTATAACACATATTTTAGTTGATGACGTGCCACTTCCCAGCCCGGGAGAAGCGTTCTTGAACGTTTGGGGTAACAAGGGTTACTTTACTTTCCGTACGGGTAATAACACTGCAACTAAGTTAACTGTTCTTGCAGGCTGTCAGTTCCCAACGTATAATGCTTTATTAACAGGCGCTAACGAGGTTTACGTTACGACTGAAGACGTAACCTTTGTAAAAGGCGGTGACGGCAACTGGGTAAAGGATGAAAGTCTTAAAGAGGGGGAATATAATACCTCTATAACGACTGTAACCTACGCAAGGGATAATGCAAACAACTGGATGATGTTCAAGCTTAGCGATAAGGACTATCCGGATGCCGATACAAATTATAATATCGGTACAACCGAAGAGCAAATTTCCAAGCTTAATCTTTACGATAAAATTATAGTAGACGGATATTCTCTCCGTTCCAGAATTGCACAGCACGGTAACCCTATTGAGGCTCCTAAAATTAACCTTTGGGTAGCTGACTGCTTTGCAATCAGAGTTGCGGGTGCAGAAGGCTCTCTCAGCGGCGCACAAACGGTAACAATCAGGGCAGGCGCACAATTCCCCTCTTATGAATATATTACGGAAGGTGTTGAGGCTTATTACGTTACTACCGAAGAGGTTACGTTTGAAAACGTAGGCGCAGGTGGCGGCGCATGGGAAAGACAATATAGAGCAACCTTCGTTGCGGAAGGCGAGGTTGTTGCAACAATTCCTTACCTTGTATCTCAAGGCTTAGTAGCACCTGAAGTTCCAGAAAAAGAAGGATATAGGGGCGCATGGGAAAGTTATACTGCAAACGGTGATATAACGGTAAACGCCGTATACACTGAAAGATCTATGGAGTTTGCATATACTAACATAACTTCGGTTACCGATCAAGACGGATTCTTAATTCTCACACTTGCAAATAGCGACTATCAAAGTGCTCCATCAACTTGGTGGGGACCTAGTGGTTCTTCTGTAAAAGACGTTTTAAACGCTATGAAGTCTATGAATTTCCACCTCTATGGTGCAAACGGAAATGAAATTGGCTTAGGTGGGGATGCAATCATCAACGTATGGGGGCTTACGGGTACTCTTTCTTTCTACGTAGATGGTGGAATTGGTAGTTATTCGCAGGTTTCTTTCAAAAAAGGTTGTGAAATACCTTCTTATACGCAAATAGCAAACGGTGAGAACTTCTGCTTTGAACTTATAGAAGACGTTACTTTCGTAAAGGAAAACGGTGTTTGGGTAAGACAAGGCGATGCTATGGAACTTCCTGGTGACCAAGTTGTAGATTCCGTATACGATTCGTTTGACGATCATTACGTATTCTCAGACCTTTACAATGAAGGATATTCTAGCTCGGCAGTATTTAAAGACGGTATTCAAAGTTTAGTCTTTGGTCAAAACGCTTACGGACGTTTAACGTCAAAATCGTTTACCGTATCCTTTGATTTTATGTATACAGAGGCAGTGATGTATGACGGCTTAGAGGTTAAGCTTGGAACTGACGGACACGGTGGTAACGAAGCTCATTTTGGTTGGAGATTCTTCTTCCTCCGTCAAAATCAAGACGGTTCTACTACTCAAAATTACTGTGTGCAGTTTTTCTCAGGTTCAGCTACTGAGAGTCAAGGGGACGCTGACGGGGACGGTAATATTGCTGCCCCTGCTGTGGGTAGTCAGGCGTTTGTACAAGGCCAAACTTATAGTGTAACAATAGGTTATAAGTTGGTAGACCCTACAAACGGTGTTGTAACGGTTTTTGCTGAAATTGACGGACTTTCTACAGGTCTTTTGACTTATACCTTAAAGGGCGATTTTATTACCTTCTGTCAAAAAACAAATCAACTTATTTTTGGTGTTAGCAATGCGTCAAAGGCAGTAGTCGGAGATGTAGGAAAGAATTTAAATCAAAGCACTAGCGCGCCTAATAAAGTTGTTTTAGACGGCGTTAAGGGTAGTGAAGATATTTATTCTGACAGTATAATTCTCCCTGAGCTTGACCCGATTGAAAACAACCAAATAGGTAAGGTTTTCGTTGGTTGGACTACGGATATAAACAATATTTCAAACTTGTATTCTGCAGGTTACGAATTTACGGTAAGCGGGGACGTAACTTTATATCCCGTTTACGTTGGATTTATGATGGATGATGGCGCGGGTGTGCGTTTGAATAACGGAACGGGTATAAGATTTACTGTTTTAGTAGACGGCGCTAGCTATGATAAATTAAGCGGTAAGATACTCGAAACGGGTACTATACTTGCGCCTACGAGTTACCTTAAAGATAAGCAATTAACTCACGAGCTTGGCAACGGCTATTTTATTGCAACCGTAGTTAAAACGTGGGCGATAGCAGAGGGCGCAAACCGTAAATACGCTATGGCGTACACAGGTATAAGCGCAGAACAATATTCAAGAGCTTTCTCGGCAAGAGGATATTTAAAAATCAATTATGATGACGGCGTAGGTTATATTTATACTGACTATAGTGAAGAAAACAACTCTAGAAGTATGTATCAAGTTGCTACCATGGCTAAAGAGGCAGGCGAGGCATCTACAACGTTAAATTCTTACGTAAACGACGTAGCTGATTTAACTGTACAAGCAAACCTTGACGTAGCAAAGACTACTGTGGCTTTAGGCAATTATGCTATTAGTAGCGTTACAAAAAACGGCAATACCGTTACCGTAACCTTCTCAAAGGCGGTAAAAGCTGCAATAATTAACGGTGAAAGAGTTGTTATGGGCTATGATAGCGCGGTGCTTGTTGACGGTCTTTCTTATAACGTAAGCAATTACAAGCTCAGCAACGACGGTTTAACGTTAGTATTTACCTTAACCCAAAAAGAAGTTACTTTAAGTAGAATTCAATACCTTAAGCAATTAAATAAGTATTTAAGCAGAACTGATTACACGGATCTTCATTTTGCTCACGTTAAATCACTTGTAGAAACGGCAGTTTCTACTATAAATGGTAGCGAAGATGCGAACGTGTGGAAGACAACCTTTGAAACGACGGTTGCTACTATTGAAAGAGTTAAAAATGCTGTTCAAAATCAAGCAAACGAAGGCGAAATTGTGCTTGATGCCCCTGTTCTTGGTAAGGGATTAGGCTATACAGTAACGTGGAATGCCGTTGCAAATGCAGACTACTACACAATTTATGATGACAACGATTATCGTGAAGAAGTAGTCGTTATGGCAAGTGAAGCTTTAGTTTACGAGGCAGAGGTAGTAGGAAATCACAATATTTCGGTTGTAGCACATTCTTATTACGAAGAGTATAAAGCAAGCGCAAACAGTAACGTTGTTGCAACTCCTGAGGTAAAACAAGTATTCACTTATAAAGCAATGCTCGACGGCTTGTATAAATTCTCATCCGACCAAATGTCAACAATGGGTATTTCTACAACAGGTTGTTATTTCGACTCAAGCGACAAAAAATACTTTGTATATTACAATAAAGAAACGGGTTGGTCTCCATACGCTATCGATAGAACAGACTGGACTTCTCCTCAAGAATTCCCTGCCCACGCTCAGAGATTAAAGGATATGGGCAACAATGTAATTTTAGTTGCGTTTGATACGACTGCATCTTATAAAGCAGACGACACGTGGGAAACAAGTAGACTTAAATACGTTATGGATACTGCTTGGTCAATCGGTATGAAAGTTCTTGTTTGCGACGAGGTGTTATATAAGCTTTCGATAAGCGAATCAGACGCAGACGGCGCAGCTACGAGTAAAGACGAAGTCTTGACGGCTATCAATAATAGGCAAGGCTTTGAAGATTACGTAACCCACCCTGCTTTCTATGGATTCTCACTTGATGATGAGCCACATAGTAGTTATATAAGCGGAGCTTTAGCGTATACTATTCAAGCTCTTCAAGAAAAATGTTCAGCTCTTGGCGTACAGCCTTTCTATCTCTCTTGTTTATATCAAGCAGATGGCGGTGGTGTCAGTGGAACCTTGGAAAGTTATTATGAAAAGTGGTTTGATATTGACGGAGACGGTAACAATTACATTGACTATCTTTACGTAGATATTTATACTAAACACGCAATGGGCCAACCTACAGACCGTTACAATAATTCTTATAAAGTTATTTACGGCGACAGTTTCTTGGGTAATAAGAGCAATAATTACAAGTTCTATCAAGCTATAACTGCCCATACGCAAAACACTGATTACATCGTAACTGTTAAACAGGGTGTTCTTTTAGAAGAAGATATGTATATGTCACTTCTTTATGCGGCTGCGCATGACGTAGCTGGTTACTCTTGGTTCTGTTACTTCCCGATTACGGGTGAAACGTCAGGATCTATGGTTGGCTTTGATGGAAATGGCTACGGTAACGGTATAGGAAACTCTGCGATGACAGGATATAGCTACTATAATGCGGCTAAGATTGCAGGATATCAATTTGAGCTTATTCAAGGCTTACTGGACGGCTATGAATGGACTGAAAGAACGTTAAGCGGAAATAAGCTTACAACTAAGCTTTCTAACGGCAGTCGAACTGCAACTTTCTACGTAAACGCAGACGTAACGGAGATGTCTAACAACGTTACATTTACAGGTATAAGTGGTAGCGAGTTCTATCTCGTAGGTTACGGTGTCGGTACTGAAAGTCAACCTTACGAGGTAAAAACGAACGTGACGGAGATTACGTTATCACCTGGTCAAGCGTTAATTTGTATTAGTTAAAAAGGAGAATTGTTATGAAAAAAATTTATGAAAATATCAAAATTGACGTAGTATATTTCTATGAAGAGGATATCGTAAGAACTTCTCCTAATCAAGAAAGTACTGATAACATTGAGCCAATGCCTGATTTCCCTGAATTTATAGGCTAAAATCAAAAAACTAAAAACGCCTTTTCGGTCAAATTGCCGAAAAGGCGTTTTTTATGCAAAATAAGGGTAAAATATTTTGTTTTTATTGCAAAGTATTATATTTTATTGTATAATAATCACATGAGATATGCAGTAATAACGGACGTGCACTCTAATATCTTTGCCCTGAAGGCGGCATTAAAGGAGATTGACGAGCTAAAGCCCGACAAAATAATATGCCTTGGCGATATCGTTGGCAACGGCGCTTACCCTGACGAAACGGTTCAATATATCCGTAGGCGCGGGGATATACTTTGCGTAAAGGGTAACCACGATATGTTTGCTACCTTAGACCTTGCAAAGCTTCCCCCTTGCGATACGCGAATTAAGATGTTTGCTTGGCAGCAAAGAGTGCTGACAGCGTCTGCAAAGGCGTTTTTAGAGGCTCT
This sequence comes from Clostridia bacterium, assembly GCA_017504655.1. Lineage (GTDB taxonomy): Bacteria > Bacillota > Clostridia > Christensenellales > Borkfalkiaceae > UBA10281. The sequence goes on from JAFVQT010000014.1 coordinate 8,356, forward strand.
TCCGGACGTGCTTACGTTTGAGGACTGCGGTAAGAAAATAGTGGCTTTTCACTATCCTAAAAACCAAAGAAACAGGTTTAAAGACCTCATTTATCTGCCAACTAAGGAGCAGGTTGAGTGGCTTTTTAAGGGCTTGGAGGGCGATGTGTTTTTGTTTGGACACGAGCATACGGGCTCATTGACTGAGATTGGCGACAGGCTTTTTCTTAATTTCGGCACGCTCGGCAACATGCTCGAAAAGGACTGCGCCCGTTACGGAATTTTAGACGTAACACCCGAAAAGGTGACCTATAAGTCGATTACCTGCAATTATGACGATACAATTCCGAGAAAAAGAATGGAAGAAATCTATTCATTATTGGGCATCGAAATTAAATAAGGGTACATTACTTGCCTTATTTTGCAATTTTTAGTAAAAGTAATACGGGCTCGCCCCTTTTATTAGTGGCTATTTCATAAGAAATAGCCTTTTTTTTATTTGCAAAAACAGTTTACAAGAGATACAATATTTGTTATACTAAATATTGTATACAAAATCTTTCTAAGGAAGTGACGAAATGGAAAACAGAATTGAGGAGATTAAAAGAGATTTAGCCCTCGAGCTTGAAAACGTTAACGACAGTAAGGCGCTTTACGAGCTTAAGACAAAATACGTTTTAAACAAGGTGGGTATTATCCCTGCTTTAATGAAAGAGCTTGGCAAGGCTTCAAAGGAGGACAGGCCAAGGCTCGGTCAGATTATAAACGCGTTAAAGGATTGGGCAACCGAAATTTTAGCGGAAAAGGAAAAGGCTATTGAGGAGATAGAGAGAAAGGCACGTTACGAAAAAGAGGCTGTGGATATCACTATGCCCTCTAAAAAGGCGGAGGTCGGAACTCTCCACCCCGTAACCTTAATTAAAAACGAGCTTGTAAGCATATTCGCAGGTATGGGCTTTAAGGTTGTGGAAACAAGAGAAATCGAAGACGATTTTCATAATTTTACTGCGCTCAACACACCGGCTGAGCACCCTGCAAGAGATAAGCAGGATACCTTCTACGTGTCTGACGATTTTATGCTCAGAACGCACACCTCTCCGGGACAAATAAGAAGCTTAAAGTCAATTGAGCCACCGTTTAAGGTACTTATCCCGGGCAGAGTATACAGAGCAGACGACGATGCTACTCACTCTCCCATGTTCCACCAGATGGAGGGCTTGGTTATAGATAAAAATATCACCATGTGCGACCTTCAGGGTATGCTTGACGTTTTGGTCAGAAGAATGTTCGGTGAAAATGCAAAAACCAGATTCCGTCCGTCCTTCTTCCCGTTTACCGAGCCTTCGGTTGAGGTTGACGTGAGCTGTTTTGAATGCGGTGGCAAGGGCTGTAAGCTCTGCAAGGGCACGGGTTGGATTGAAATACTCGGTGGCGGTATCGTAAACAAAAAGGTTCTTGAAAATTGCGGTGTTGACAGTGAGCAGTGGACCGGCTTTGCCTTCGGATTGGGCTTAGACCGTATTGCAATGCTTAAAAACGGCGTAAACAACATTCACATTTTATACGACGGCGACGTAAGGGCGTTAAAGCAATTCAAGGATTAAGGAGGAATAAGACATGTTAGCACCACTCAGGTGGCTTAGAGATTTCGTAGATATAGACGTAACTGTAGAAGAGCTTGAAAAAAGGCTTTTCGACAGTGGCTTTGAGGTTGAACAAATTATTCCTTACGGCGACAAATTAGATAAAGTCGTAACCTGTAAGATTTTAGAAATTGCTCAGCACCCGAATGCTGAAAGACTCCGTGTTTGCCAAGTTGACGTCGGCAAGTACGGCAAGTTGCAAATTGTAACTAACGCCCAAAACGTAAAGGTAGGGGATATCGTACCCGTAGCCGTAGACGGAGCAACACTTGCAACGGGCGACAGAATTTTTAACGGTAAGCTTCGCGGTGAGGACTCCTTCGGTATGTTCTGCGGTGGCGAGGAAATAGGCATTACAGACGAGTTTTACGAGGGCGCGTCGTTTGACGGAGTGCTCGTGCTTGGGGAAGATTTCCCTCTCGGTGAAGAAGTCAGAGATTTATTGGGCTTAAAGGACTACGTTTTTGATATTTCCGTTCTTGCAAACAGACCCGACTGCCAGTCGATAGTAGGTATAGCAAGAGAGATTGCTTGCGCTTTAAACAAGCCGTTTAAAGAGCCCGATTTATCCTTTAACGCAGTTAACGGCAAATACGAGCAAATCAAGGTTAGTATAAAGGATACCGAGCTTTGCCCAAGATATATCGCGCATCTCGTTAAGGACGTAAAAATAGAAAAAGCTCCTGCTTGGATGAGCAGAAGGCTTGCGCTTTGCGGTCTTAATTCAATAAATAATATCGTAGATATTACAAACTACGTGCTTTTAGAAATGGGTCAGCCTATGCACGCGTTTGACCTTGCACACGTAGAAAACAACGAAATTGTTGTAAGAAGAGCTGAAAATGGCGAAAAAATCGTTACTCTTGACGAAAAAGAGTGTGTTTTAACGTCTGATAATCTTCTTATTTGTGACGGCGAAAAGCCTATCGGTCTTGCAGGAATTATGGGTGGTCTTAATAGCGAGATAACCGATTTGACAAATACCGTGCTTTTCGAGTGCGCTAAGTTTAAAAGAGATAATATTCGCCGCTCTGCAAGAACACTCGGTAAGAGCAGTGATTCTTCAAAGAGATTTGAAAAGGGCGTAGACGAATACACGACCGAAAGAGCTATGAAGAGAGCTCTTCACTTAATCGACGAGCTTAAAGCGGGCGTTGTTACCGACGTAGACGTTGACTGCTCGGCATTTAAAGAGCAGGAAAACAGAGAGGTTAAAACAACCTTTGCCAAGATAAACGGCGTATTGGGCATTGAAGTTCCAAAGGACACTGTCGTTGACATTTTAACAAGGCTTGGCTTTGAGGTTAAGGTTGATGGGGAAAGTATTTCTACCGTCGCTCCGCCTTACCGCGAGGACGTAGAGGGATATCCGGACCTTGCCGAGGAGGTTATAAGAACCTACGGCTACGAGCACATCAAGCCTACGCTCATGCAGGATGCGGTTATAACTGCCGGTGGCTACAGCAAGGAGCAAGAGGATGAGCTCAGAATGAAGAGAACACTTGTAAATCTTGGCTATAGTGAGGCAATGACCTTCTCATTCTATTCTAAAAAGGACGTAGCTGCGCTCAATCTCAGAGAGGGTGACGAAGAGGGTAACGCAATTATTATCGGCAACCCGATTTCGGACAACTACGAGGTTTTAAGAAGAACTATTGTTCCCTCACTTTTAAAGATTATTTCGGGCAACGTTAAAAAGGGTAACATGCAAGGCAGAATATTCGAAATTGCAAAGACCTTTGCTCCAAAGAGCTTACCCATAACCGATTTCCCAACCGAAACCAAAAAGCTTGCAATCGCAACCTTTGGCGAAGACGATTTCTTTGCTTTAAAGGGTGTTATTGAAGAGATTGCAAACGTGTTCAGGGTAAAATTTGATTTGACAAAGAGGGCGGATAAGACATACCTTCACCCCGGAATTTCCGCAAAAATTATTCTCGGCGAGAGAGAGATAGGCGTGTTTGGTCAGGTTGCTTATGAAACCTGTGGCGCATTTGATATTGAGGGTAAGGTTTTCGTGGCAGAGCTTGATTACGATGCTTTAGCTGAGTGCTTTACCGTGCCGTTCAAATACAAGAATCTTCCTAAATTTAAAAACATAGAGAGAGATTTGGCTTTAGTTGCAGACGAGGGTGTAACCTGTGCCCAAATAGAAGACGTAATTCGTTCTGCTTGCAAAAACAACGTAGAAAGCGTTCGCCTTTTCGATATTTACGTGGGTGAGCAAATAGGTGCAAACAAAAAGAGTATGGCGTTTACCGTAACCTTTAAAGCAGGCGAAGACAAGCCATTAGAGGCTTCCGACGTGGACGGATTTGTTAAGAGAATACTCGGTAGTTTGGAACATAGGTTAGGGGTTGTCTTGAGGTAAACTTTAAGTATTTAGTCGTTAAAAAGAAAAAAGCCGTTCGCTTTTTGCGAACGGCTAACAAATATCAATGTTTCTTCTTATCGGAGAGCTTGGTTTTATTGCCTTCCTCGTCAATGACGTAAGTAGTGTCGAGTGAGGAGCGCAAATTGCCTACAACGCTGTCAATATACTCCCTGCGGAGCTTTTGCTGTTCGACCTTTTCCTCCTCGGTAAGACCAACCTCGCGAGATTTTTTTGCGAGAAAATTTATTCTTGCTATATCAACCATTTTTATCACTTCCTTAAGTTTATAGATTGATTATAGCATCTTACCCTTCAAAAGGCAAGTTTTTAACAGTATTAGTTTTATTGAGCCTGCGTTTCTCAATGAGAGTGTGGGGTTTTGTGTGTTGATATGAATATACGTAAATTAATTGGCGATAAAAAATTTTATATATCAGTGCTTGCAATAGCTCTCCCCATAATGCTCCAGAACGGAATAACCAATTTGGTTAATTTTTTAGACAACCTGATGGTTGGAACTATGGGCACAGAGGCTGTTTCTGCTGTAGGCATTATAAATCAGCTGGTATTTGTTTTCAATCTTTTCATATTTGGCGCAGTGTCCGGCGCGGGCATATTCACAGCTCAGTATTTTGGAAAAAACGACGTTGAGGGTATCAGATATACCTTCCGCTTTAAATTGATAATATGCGCCGTTCTGACTATTTTAACTGTTTTTGCCTTCTGCTTTTTTGCAGAACCGCTTATAAAGCTGTTTTTAAACGACGGCAGTGCGGAGGGCAATTTAGATTTAACCTTACAATACGCCAAGCAGTATATTCAGATGGTTTTGATTGGGCTTGTGCCATACGCGTTCTGTCAGTGCTACAGCGATACGCTAAGGCAGACAAAGCATACCTTAGTGCCTATGATATCAGGTGCGGTTGCCGTAATCGTAAATTTCGTGCTCAACTACCTGTTGATTTTCGGTTTTTCGGACATTCCCGCAATGGGCGTAAGGGGCGCGGCCATAGCTACCGTTACAGCAAGATTTGTAGAATGCGCAATAGTAGTAGGATATACACACGTTAAGCACAAAAAACACAGCTTTATAGTGGGCGCGTATACTAAATTCAGCTTGCCGTTTAACAAGTTTATAGAAATAGGTAAAAAATCCCTACCGCTGTTTTTAAACGAGGCGCTTTGGTCGCTTGGTATGACCATGCTTATCAGATGCTATTCTGTAAGGGGGATATCCGTTTTTGCAGGCTTTAATATAGCCTCTACAATGCAAAACGTATTTAACATTTCTTTCCTTTCTCTGGGTAATGCTGTAGGCATTATCGTTGGGTATTATCTGGGTGCGGGTGAGTTTGAAAAGGCAAAGGATTACGATAATAAAATGATTGCCTTTTCGGTGTTTGTGTCTGTTATATTCGGTGCAATCATGTTTGCCGTTTCCCCTCTTTTAGAGATTATTTATCCAAAGGTCGGTAAAGACACTATAGCTATTGCCAAATACTGCATCGGTGTAATGTCGCTCAGCATGCCTGTTCAAGCCTTTTTGCACTCTGTTTATTTCACCCTTCGTTCGGGAGGTAAAACTGTTATAACATTTGTTTTTGACAGTGCCTTCGTGTGGGCTGTTTCAGTGCCGTTGGCGTTTGTTTTAGTAACGTTTACAAGCCTTTCCATATTCATCATATATCCGCTTATCTTAAGCGTTGACCTGATAAAATGTATGGTTGGCTATATTTTAGTACGTAAAGACGTTTGGATAAACAATATTGCAGATAATACGAAAAAGCAGACGGTGGAGATTTAATATGAGCGAAAAAGTTAAAAAGAGAATAGTTGAATACTCAATTATAATCGGGCTGGCCTTTTGTATGGCACTGATTTACGAGGTGCTTATTTTCCCCAACTCGTTTGCCCCTGCGGGAATAAACGGCTTGGCAACGATAATTCAGCATCTTTTGGGCTTTTCGGTGGGCTATATGTCGATTATCATCAATATTCCTTTGGTAATAGTAGTATTTTTTACCGTGGATAAGGACTACGCCTTAAAAACGCTTTGCTACGTTTTAGTCTTTTCGTTTTTCACCCTCATTATGAAAAACGGCGAGATGATAGGGGAGTATGCGATAAACGGCGACGGCGATGGCTTTTTGGATGTAAGTGCGTTTGCTTATAAAAACACGTCGGTCAGCACAGTTTTGGCTCCAATCGCATCGGGTGCGTTAAACGGGCTTATTTACGGCTTTTGCATAAGGCACAATTCGTGCACGGGCGGTACGGATATAATTGCAAGAATGGTAAGAGAAAAACGCCCGGAGCTCAATATTATGTGGGTTACGTTTGCTCTTAACAGCGTCGTTGCGGTCTTGTCATTCTTTGCTTATGCCGAAAACAACACTTACAACTTAGAGCCTGTTATTTTGTGCTTAATGTATTGCTTTGTTTCGTCTAAAATGGGCGACGTGGTATTAAAGGGTAATAAAACTGCGTTGAAGTTCGAGGTTGTTACCTCTTTTCCGGAGGAAATATCCAAGGAGATAATTCAAAAGCTCAAGCACAGCGCAACTGTGGTGCACGGACAGGGCATGTATTCCCATCAGGACAAATCACTTTTGATATGTGTCGTAAACAAGAATCAGATTGTTGACTTTGAAAACATTATAAAGAAATACGAGGGCACGTTTGCATACATAACGTCGGTAAACGAAACCGTAGGAAACTTTAAAAAAATAAAAAAGACCAAGGTTAAGGAGGACTAAAGTGGGCTACACTTTAATCACGGGCGCAACGGGCGGTATTGGCAGTGAATTTTGCCGTCAGCTTGTAAAAACCGACGATCTGCTTTTAACGGGCAGAAGTCAACAAAGGCTCGAAGCCTTAAAAGAGGAGCTTTTAAAAATCAGACAAAGTGCAAAAATTGAGATTTTTTCTGCAGACCTAACCGATTTTGGAGAGAGAGAAGCTCTTTTTGCCCTCGCTGACCAAAAGCAAATAAAGTTCAGTGGGCTTATCAACGTTGCGGGTGTAGATACTCAAAAGGAGTTTATAAAATACACTCACCAAAAAATAACCTTTCAGGTAAGGGTAAACGTAGAGTCGACCCTGGCAGTTACGCATGGAGTGCTTCTTCGCAGAGAAAAGAACTTAAAAATATTGACCGTATCGAGCATGAGCGGAACTGTACCGATGCCGTATTTTGCAATATATTCAGCCACAAAAACGGCTTTGAACAGCTTTTTCAAGAGCTTGCGCTATGAGGTTAAAGACGCTAAAATTACCACGCTTATGCCCGGTGCAGTGCCTACGAGAGAGGATATAAAAAGGGATATTCAGTTGCAGGGCTTTACGGGTAAGCTTTCGTCAAAGTCAATAGATTTCGTAGTAAAAAAGGCCTTGAGGGGCTTAGACAAAAACAGGCAAAGGGTAATACCCGGAGCGTTTAATAAATTCATTTATTTTATAGAAAGAATAACTCCAAAATCCATACAGTGCAGATACGTCGCAAGGAAATGGAGCAAAAAAGAAAAGGACAATTTTTAATATAGGAGGAAAATATGAGCTACGCAGATAAGATATTTAAAGAAAACGTAAAAGAAATTTTGGAAAACGGTGTTTGGGATACGGACAGAGAGGTGCGCCCAAGATGGCTTGACGGCACACCGGCGCATACCGTAAAAAGGTTTTGTATAGTAAACCGTTACGACCTTCAAAAGGAATTTCCGATAATGACTATAAGAAAGCAGTATTTAAAGAGTGCAATAGACGAGATTCTTTGGATATGGCAGAAAAAGTCAAATAAAATCAGTGAGCTTAATTCTCACGTTTGGGACAGCTGGGCAGGCGAAGACGGCACTATAGGCAAGGCATACGGCTATCAGCTTGGCGTTAAGCATAAGTATAAAGAGGGCGAAATGGACCAGGTAGATAGGGTTTTATATGACTTAAAGCATAACCCTACCTCAAGAAGAATAATGACGAATATATACACCTTTGCAGATCTTAGCGAAATGAATTTATACCCATGCGCTTATTCGATGACCTTTAACGTGTCAGGCGACAAGCTCAACGGCATACTCAATCAACGCTCAAACGATATGGCGGTTGCAAACAATTGGAACGTTATGCAATATGCTGCTCTTTTAATGATGATTGCTCAGGTATCGGGTCTTAAAGCAGGTGAGCTTGTGCACGTTATAGCAGACGCTCACATCTACGACAGGCATATTCCCGCAGTTAAGCAAATGCTCGAAAACCCTGAGTATCCCGCACCAAAGCTTTGGATAAATCCCGAGGTTAAGAATTTCTACGATTTCACCGTAGACGACTTTAAGCTTGAGGGCTACGAAGCTACTCCTTTAAAAGAAAAATTAGAGGTTGCTGTATGATAAGGGCAATAGTTGCAGTTGATAAAAAATGGGGTATAGGCAAAAAGAACGGCCTTTTGTTTAATCTTCCCTTAGATATGAAATTTTTCAGGGAAACTACTGCGGGTACAACCGTTTGCATGGGCTATAACACGTTGCTTTCTTTTCCTAATTCAAAGCCTCTTCCAAAGCGCAAAAACGTAGTTTTATGCCCCGAGGGCATTGAACGCGACGATGCGGTTATGGTGCATAGCTTAGATGATATGCTTTCCGTTATCGCAAACGAAGAGGGCGACGTTTTCGTCATTGGCGGAGCAATGTTTTATAGGACCATGCTTCCGTATTGTCAAGAGGTTTTAGTCACTAAGGTTGATGCCGACGGTGAGGCGGAGGTTTTTTATGAAAATCTTGATATGCACCCCGATTTTGAGTGTGTATACGAGGGTGAAGCCTTAGAAACAAACGGTTACATAATTAAATTTACAACCTATAAAAACAAGAATTTAAAGGAAATTTAAGGCGATGAACGGTAAAGCGCGTTGGGTATGGGCAGGTACAGAGCAGACAGATGAATATTGCTCGTTTAGGCAAAAATTTGTTTGTAGTGGTGAGAAAATAATATTAAAGCTGTGCGCTGTTACTAATTACGTTGCTTTTGTGAACGGAAAGCGTGTGGGGAACGGTATATTTGCGGGTTACCCTAACGAAAAATATTTTGACAGGATAGACGTTTCGCCATATTGCAAGGCAGGTGAAAACGAGCTTGCAGTTACAGTTTGGAACGAAGGATTAAACTCTTCTACGCATATTGCCGAGAGGGGTGGGCTTATCTTTTGCATAGAAGAAGACGGAAAAGCTATTGCGGTAAGCGGAGAAGCCTTTACTCAAGGAGGTTTATGCGGAGAATACGTTCAGCATGAAAAGCGCCTTATCACTATGCAACTCGGCTATACGTCCGGCATGATAAACGGAAGCGATACAAAATACGGAAGGTGCATAGAGGTCGATTTGACCTATAATATCAAGCCTCGCCCCGTTAAACGGCTTATAGAGGGGGATTTTGTCTTTGCAAGCCCTATTTGTGTTAAGGGTAGACAGATTTTTGACCTCGGCAGAGAAACGGTTGGACATCTCGTTTTAGACTGCGAGAGTGAATCTGATTGCAAGGTGAAAATTGCTTACGGAGAGCATATAGTCGACGGCAAGGTAAGATATTTAATCGAAGGCAGAGATTTCTCGCTTGATTTTTACTGCAAAAGTGGCGAGAATAAATTTGAACAGCACTTCGTGCGTGTGGCATGCAGATATTTAGAGATTTTTTCGGAATCGGAAATTCAAATAAAAAGGATAGGATTAATACCCGTTACGTACCCTCAAGAGGAAATTCCCAACTTTTTAACAGGCATTGACAAGGATATTTACGACGTCTGTCAAAGGACGTTAACTCTTTGCATGCACGAGCATTACGAGGACTGTCCGTGGCGTGAGCAGGCTCTTTACGTTTTAGATGCTCGCAATCAAATGCTTTGCGGTTACTACGCGTTTAAGGAGCATTCCTTTCAAAGGGCAAATCTCGTATTTATGACTAAGGGTACGAGAGAGGACGGGCTTTTAGAGCTTACGTATCCTGCTGTAAACACCCCTGCAATCCCCTTTTTCTCTGTTATGTATCCTGTTGCAGTTTTTGAATACGTAGAGCATACGGGTGACATCTCTATACTCGATGAGGTGATGCCTACAGCTCTTAAAATCATGAGCTTTTTTAAGGCAAAAATAGACGATAACGGGCTTATAGCTACACTTCCTGCGCCATATTGGAACTTTTACGAGTGGGCTGAGGGCTCGGACGGCCAGAGCTTTTACAGAGAAAATCAATACGATCTTATTTTAAACTGTGCGTTTGTTTATTCGTTCGAGCGGTTTAAAGGGCTGTGCGATATGCATGGCATAGAGCTTGACGTTGATATAGACGCCATAAAAAAGAGTATTCAAGCAACCTTTTACAGTAAAGAAACAGGAACGTATTTTCTTTCAAGCGTAGGCGAAAGAAGGTACAGTCAGCTTGGCAACGCCTTTGCAATGCTTATAGGACTTGGCGGTGAAGGTGTAGTCGGTGCAGTACGTGGCGAGGGGGTAATCCCGGCAACTCTTTCTATGATTGGCTACGTTTACGATGCGTTGCTTATGCATGGCGCAAACGGACAATTTATTTTAGATGATATAAGAAGTAAATATACAATGATGCTACAGCAAGGCGCAACGTCCGTTTGGGAAACTGTGCTTGGTGAAGCCGATTTTGGCGGAGCAGGCAGTCTTTGTCACGGCTGGAGCGCAATGCCCATATATTATTACAATAAACTGATGAGGAGATAATATGAGAGTGGATTTTGACGGTATTAAGGAGCAGGAAATAAACAATTTCAAAGGCGGCAAGGGTAGTATCGTTTTAAAAATGGATACAAAGAAAGACGTCACCTTTATAAGCGCAAGGCTAAAGCCCGGCAGCAGCGTAGGTATGCATAAGCATTTGACCGATAGCGAAACCATCTACGTAATATCCGGTCACGGCAAGACGGTGTGCGACGGAGAGACGGAAATTTTAAAGCCCGGCTCGGTAACCTTTTGCCCCGTAGGCTATTCGCACTGTCTTATAAATGACGGGGATGAAGATTTGGTATTCCTCGGTATTGTACCCAAGCAAATATAACGGATAAAGCAAAATCTCCTTGCAAGAAAAAGCAAGGAGATTTTTTTGGAGAAAAAAACAAAAAATGAACGGTTATTGCTATAGATGTAACGGCAAATAATATCGAAATTTACCGTCGAAAAAAGTCTGAAAAAGCTGTCAAAAAACATCGAAATTCGCTCTGTCGTATTTTGCCGTAAGCTTTAAAAGTCTTTGTAATTTTGTCGAAAAATCATCTCTTTCAAAATCCGACAGCTTTTTCAGCTTATACTTTTCCAAGGCGTTTTCGATTTCGGTTACCTCTTGCCTGTCCTCCTTACTAAGTTCCTTTGTAAGCAGGCTGTCAACGTAGCCTTTTACGCATGCGGGGTTTAAATTAAAGTCGTAAAAGCCGGGCGGATTAAACCCCTTTTCCGTTTCTAAATACTCGGCTCTTCTGAATGGATTTCGGCTAAAGCCGATTTCGTTTAAAAGACTTTCTTCTACTTCGTTTTGACTTAAAAGTCGGTCTATAAGCTGTTTTTCGCTGTTTGAAAGAAGACTTTTATTCTCTTTTAAATTAAAAATAACAATACACTCAGCTATAATTACGGGCAGTATAACTATTGAAAAGGACGTTGAATAAACGTTTATGCTTACGCCAAATAAAAAATCGCACGTAATTTTAAAAAGTAAAAGAGAAAAAGTACAGGCGCTCACAGATAGAGCTACGTGCTTAAGCATTCTTTTTTTCGTTTTCAGTATGATGCAAATTGCTGTAAGGAGGCACAGTAAAAGGGCAACGAGCGCCGTGCATATAAGCGCGTAATTTTTGCCCAAGGGCACTTTAGCAATCAGCATGCAAAAATCTTTAAAAAAGCTCATAAAACAGTTATTGCCACAATTCAAATTTTTAAACAACGTAATTTTAAACCGACCGAAAGCATACTATATATAAACGAGGTTTAAAATTGCAATACGGCATAGAAGAGAGAATTATAAAAGAGGCAGAATACATCATATCCAATAACGCCACGGTAAGGGCAACCGCAAACGCCTTTGGCGTTGGCAAATCAACCGTACATACAGACGTTACGAAAAAGCTAAAGCATATAGACGCGGATTGCTATGAAAGGGTAAAGGAGGTGCTGTACGTCAATCTCAGCCAGCGCCATATCCGTGGGGGAATGGCTACGAGAAAGAAGTTTAAAAGAGTGTAAAATTATAGTGTAAACTGTGTAAAATTTATTTTACCTATTGACAAAATAAAGATGTAACTGTATAATAGTAGCAGTCAAGTAAGCTTATTTTAAATTAAGGAAAATACAAATGTTTATTGAGTTTTTAAAAGAGCACTATTTAGCGTGTATAGTATTGGTTTTAGCTCTGCTTATAATGGTTTTTATCTTATCCGTCGTGATAATAAGGGCTATAAAAAGGCAAAGTCAGGCTAAGCTTGAAAAAATGCTTGCGGAAATACCCGTTATACCGGACGAAGAGGTTGCCGTTACTGAGGCCGTGCATGAAAACAGGCGCGAGGGCGATGCCGAGCTAATATGGGTGAGAGAGCAATCGTTTGGCTTAAGCTCCAATGCAAGAGATAATACAAAGGAGGAAAACGACATGAAGAAGGAAGAGAAGAAGACTGCTAAGACTACCGCAAAGACAACGGCAAAGACGTCGGCAAAGGCGAAGACGGCTGAAAAAGAAAAGAAGGCGACCGCAAAAACCGCTGCAAAGACTACGGCAAAAGCTACGGCAAAGCCGACAAAAAAGGCAGTTGGCAAATGGGTTGTAAGAGAAAAGGGCGAGGGTGAATTCGTTGCGTTTTTACACGCGTCAAATGGCGAAATTATGCTTACCAGTGAGATTTATTCTACTGCCGACGGTGCTAAAAAGGGTATAGTCACTATTAAAAAGAGCATAGCAAGCGATGGCTTTCAAATTTACTGCGACAAAAACCGCAATTTCTATTTCAAGCTTAAAAACGCCCAAAACAGATTTTTATGCGTAGGCGAAACCTATCCCACAAAGGCATCCTGCTTTTCTGCCATAGATTCCGTTAAAAGATTTGCAGACGCGCCTATTTCGGAAACGGTTGAAAAGGACGTTACCGTTATCAAATACGTAATACCCAAAGACGACGCAAAGGCAAACAAAAATTCCGCTTACAGCGGTAAGTGGGTTGTAACCGACGTGGAGGATATGTTTATCGCACAGCTTTTCGCATCAAACGGCGAGCTTTTATTAAGCAGTGAGGCGTATACTACCGCATCCTCGGCTAAATCCTCGATTGAAACTATAACTGCAAACGGTATAGCCGGCAACTTTATTATCGACGTCGATAAAAAGGGTAGATTCTTCTTTAAGCTCAGAAACTCTCAAAAATCTACGCTTTGCGTAGGGGAGAGCTATTCACAGCTTTCTAAATGTCAAAACGCAATAGATAGTGTAAGAAGATTTTTACAAACTGCAAAGCTTGCAGATTAAATGCTTGATTAAAATTTAAAAACGACATAAAGGCAGGGGCTTAGTGCGAAGCCCCTGCTTTCATTTTTATTCTGAAAAAAAATTTGTAAAAATTTTAAAAATGTACGTAAAAACGCTTGCCTTTTAAAAATAAATTTGTTATAGTATATGGGCAATCGGATGGGAGCATAGCTCAGTTGGGAGAGCATCTGCCTTACAAGCAGGGGGTCACAGGTTCGAGCCCTGTTGTTCCCACCATCTGCGGGAATGGCTCAGTGGTAGAGCGTCACCTTGCCAAGGTGAACGTCGCGAGTTCGAATCTCGTTTCCCGCTCCATAAGACAAGCTTTATGCTTGTCTTTTTTTTTACTCTTTGGATATACAATAAAACAAATTTTACTAAATCGGCACCTCTCAAGGCTTTGGGGGTGCCGATTGATTTTTTAAAGAGCAGGCAAAAGCGAGATTGAGCATTAAAGCAGATATATTTTGTAATTTATGGGTATAAAACGCGATATAGCGCGCTTTTTTGACAAAAAACATTGACTACTAAATCAATAAGTGATAAAATATATGCATATTTTATATTTGCAAAGCGAGGTAGAACAATGGATAAATTTGTTATATTGCCTGACGTTACTTGTGATATGTCCCAAGAAATGCGCGAGTATTTTGGCTTGAAGGACTATATAAGCGGATACGTGCATATTGACGGAAGAAGTATAAGAACTAAGCTTGATTGGAGTGAAATCTCACGCAGTGAATTTTATAAATGCTTATCCAACAAAAAAATAGAGGTGAGCAGTGCGGCTGCAAGCCCCGAGGAATATTATTTAGCCTTTAAAAAATGTATAGAAGAGGGCTATGCCGTGCTCAGCATGTCAATTTCGTCTACCATCAGCGCGACCTATAACATTTCGGTTACGGCTGCAAACAGAATAAAAGAGGAATTCCCCGATGCTAAGATTTGTTGCATAGACACCAAGAGAATGTCGGGCTCGTTCGGTCTTTTGGTTGCTTACGCATGCGAAATGCAGGCAAACGGCAAATCCTATGAAGAGGTTATCTCGTGGATAGAGGAGAATAAGACCAAGGTTCACCAAATGGGTCCTATAGACGATCTTACCTTTATTGCAAGAAGAGGTAAAATTTCAAAGGGAAAGGCGTTTATGGGTAATTTGGTAGGCATAAAGCCGATGGGTGACTCGAATCAAGAGGGCTACGTTACCGTCCTTGCAAAGGTTAAGGGTATCAAAAAGGCGATTGATGCCACTGTAGCTTACGTGCAAAAAATCGCTACAGATATCGAAAATCAATACCTTTTTGTTTTGCACAGTGACAGAGAGGAATACGCCAATACCTTAAAGGATAAGCTTTTGCAGGCAGTTAGGTGTAAAAGAATTTTCGTAAGCGACATTCACAGCGCGTGCGGAACCAATATCGGACCGGGTATGCTTGGCGTTTACTTTATGGGCGACGATATCTCAGAGGAGTGCAAGGTTGAAAGAGAGACCTTGACCTCAATAGTAGAAAATCTTAAATAAGGAAAATATGCAAAAGACTATAGACGGATTAACCTACGTTAAATTTTTAGAAAACGGAATAAACAACGTAGTAAAAAACAAAAAAGAATTAAATGATTTAAACGTTTTTCCCGTGCCGGACGGTGATACGGGCACTAACATGTCGATGACGCTCCGTCAAGGGCTTCAGGCGACGGACACGTCTCTCACCTCCTTAGCAGAGGTGGCAAATCAATTTGCCTCGTCTGCAGTGTTCGGTGCGCGGGGCAATTCGGGCGTAATCGTTTCTCAGTTTTTCAAGGGGATTGCAAAGGGCTTTGGAGCAAAGTCTGCCGTTGACGTAAACGATTTTATCAAGGCTTTGGAAAGAGGCAGTAAGTCTGCCTATAGCTCGGTAGTCAAGCCTGTCGAGGGTACTATGCTCACCGTTGTGAGAGAGGCTGTCGAAGAGGTTAAAAGGCATTCTCCGGAGTTTATTGAAGAGGTTATAGACCTATATTTAGTGGGTGCAAGGCAAGCTCTTGATAAAACGCCTTCGCTTTTGCCCGTTTTAAAAAAGGCGGGTGTGGTTGATAGCGGCGGTATGGGTATAGTCTGCTTTTTCGAGGGAATACAGAAGTTTTTAAGAGGCGAGGAAATATCCGTTGAAGAAGAGGTCGCCGTAACCGAAAGCATAGATTTGACCAAGTTCAACAAGGACACGAGGTTTGTATACGGCTATTGTACGGAAGGGCTTTTACAGCTTAAAATGGACGTTGAGGACTTTGATAGGGACAAGCTAAAGAGCGAGCTTTCCCGTATAGGAAATTCCATAGTAATGACCGTAGAGGGTGACAAGGTTAAGCTGCACGTTCATAGCAAAACTCCCGGTACGGTTTTAAACTGCTGTCAGCAATACGGTGAGTTTTTAACTGTTAAAATAGAGAATATGACTCTTCAGAATATAGCTCTTAACAAAGAGGAGGATAAAAAGATTCTCTACAAGGAGGAGGATACCGAGTTTGACTTTGCGGTGGTTGCGGTTGCTCCAAACGGATATCTGCAGAAAAAGCTGTTCGAAATGGGCGCGGATATAGTTATTATGAGTGGAATTTCTCCTTCTGCGCAAGACTTTTTAGATGCCTTCTCGTATACCAAGGCAAAGGAAATTTTAGTATTTCCAAATAGCTCCAATTCAATTTTAACCTGCATGCAGGCAAGCTGTTTGTATAAAAAGGCTCGTGTTACAGTGCTGAACAGCCGTTCTGTTGAGGAATGCTATGTTTCTTTAGGGCTCATTGATTTTGAGGACAGCATTGAAAACGCAGTCGACGTTGTAAACGAGGCTATAGCAAATTTATACCGTGTGGGAATTTACCATTCTGCAAAGGATTTAAAATACGGTAGATACAGCGTTAAAAAGAACGATTTTTTCGCTCTTGCCAACAAGAGAATACTAAGCGTTGGCAAGTCGGTTGAGGAGGTTACAATTTCAACCGTTTCAAGGATTTTAGACGCCAAGGATTTCTGCGTGCTGACAATTTTCTACGGTAGTGAAATGGCGGAGGAGTTCATTGAAATGCTTTCCGAAAAAATAAAAGAGCGTTGTGACGGCATTGAAATAACGCTCGTTGCAAAGCAGTTGGCAGACGATATGGTTTTGGTGTTTGAATAGGGGGATAAATGAAAAAATTAACTGACAAAAAAAGTCTTATACTATACGGATGCTCGGGTCTTGGCGTAAATATGCTTAATATAATAGTTGGGTCGTATTTATGCAGTGCCTTGCTCGTGGGCGGGTTTAAAGAGCATATAGAATCATGGACTTATTTAAATAAAAATTTAGTAGTAGCAGGGCTTTGGGCTGTGTTGATATTCTTTGCAAAGGCGTTGGACGGAGTTATAGACCTGCCTCTTGCAACCTTTGCAGACAAATTAAATACCAGGTTTGGCAGAAGAAAAACCGCAATGCTTATAGGTATAGTGCCAATGCTCGTTGCATACGTGCTGTTTTTGGTTCCTCTAAATAATGAGGCAACAATTTTAAACACCGTATGGTTTGGTTGCCTGCTCTGTATTTTTTACACCTGCTATACGCTGACAATGCTCACGTACTACGCTACCTTTTCAGAGGTTTGCGAAACGGAAAAGGATACGGTGTGCTTATCAAACACAAAGTCCATTTGCGACGTGGTTTATTTTAGCTTAAGCTTTGCATTGGTGCCTATTTTTATAGGCTTTGGCATAAATATAAGATTAGTAGCGCTTATATTCCTTCCGTTAGTGTTGACTATGGTTATACCCTTTATTCTGCTCAAGGAGGACGGTGAATACGCTCCGACCGAAAAGCCTCTTTCGCTTGTAAGGTCAATATCGGTTTCGCTTAAAAACAGAACGTATATTTATTGGCTTTTAACCGTTTCTATAATGACAGTGGGTACACAGCTTTTCTTAGGCGGTATTAACGAGGTTTTCTCAACGACGGGGCTTAATATGACGGTGGTTATGGCTTCTTCCTTTGCCCCTGTGCCTCTCACCTTGATACTTTACAATAAGGTTATCAAAAGATTTGGGCTCGGCGTTGCATACCGCTACTGCTTAGCTGTCTTTTCCGTGGGAATGCTCGTAATGTACGGCTGCTGTATATTCTCCGATGCGTTAACCGCTCTTCAGCTTATGCTCATAGCTCTTTTCGGAGGAATTTTAGTATCCTTTGCAATAGGCGCATTTTTCTCTATAACCTATACCGTTCCCAGCTATTTGGCAAGGAAGGAATTGCAAGACAGCGGAAACAACGTTTCTGCTATGTACTTTGCCGTACAGGGGCTTTTCGAGGGTATTGCGGCGGGTATTGCAACGGGGCTTATTCTGGTAACCTTAAAGGACTATAACTGCATTCAGTGGTTGCCCATAATAGTTGCGGTGTGCTGTATGACGGCATTCGCTATGACCTTTGGCTTTAAGGACCATTTGGCTTATATGGATAAGCAGGTCGAAAATAAATGATTGTCGAATTTTTGAGAATACTCGGCTTGCTTTCGGGCTGGCCGGTACAGCTGTTGCTATTTAAAAGAAAAACCTATTATGAAAACGGTAAAAAAGTAAAGCTCAAAAGGGGCGGTAAGCTCATTGTTTCAAATCACTACAACATGCTCGATTACGTAATGAGCTGTTTTATGGTATTTCCGCGCAAGCTCCATGTCGTTACCTCAGAGCATCCTTATAAAAATAGGTTTTTCAGATTCGGAATGAAGTTTTTCGGCACGATAAAGGCCGATAGGGAAACCAAAAATATGAGCTTTGTATCCGAGAGTGTAAGGGTTATAAAGCAGGGAAAGCTCGTGCAGATATTCCCCGAAGGAAGAAACACTCCGGACGGTAAATTACAGCCATTTTTCCGTAGCTATATACTTATTGCCCACAGGGCAAACGCGCCTATCGTGCCTGTTGTGACAGACGGCAATTACGGGCTTTTTAAAAGGGCAAGGGTAATGATAGGACAAGAGATTCGCATCTCTGATATATTAGGTGAAACGGGTAAAATTTTAAGTAAGGTTGAGCTTGAAAGGGTAAACGGCGCCGTTTACCAAAAGATAGCAGAGCTTCGCGCCGAGTTAGAGAAAAAGAAGAAAAAAGGAGCTGGCAAATGATTGAAATTATCACTCATCCGACGTTTTTATGGATTGTTGGCTCGTTGCTTGTATTCGGTCTTTTGTTTTGGATATTCGTATATTTTCTCGCTTCGTATCTGGTTTACGTAAAGACGTTAAAAAGAGAAAGTAAAGATAAATGGTGCAGAGAAGTGCCAAGCGATTTAAATGAAAACTCTAAGCAAATGTACCGTATAGGTAGTGAGTGGGAGTCTCAAAATTCTCAATTTAAAAGCGATGTCCAAATATCCAGAGATGGGTTAAATTTATACGGTGAATATTTTGACTTTGGCTTTGACAGATGCGTAATGATTCTTTCGGGCAGAACTGAAGGGCTCAGATACGGCTACTATTTTGCTATTCCATATCACAAAAACGGCTGGAACGTTTTGGTCGTTGACCCAAGAGCGCACGGACACAGCGACGGAGTTTATAATACAGTCGGCTTTGAGGAGGGCTTAGACGATGTTGAATGGATTAAATTCCTCAGAGAGAAAAAGGGTGTAAAAACCGTAATTTTCCACGGAATATGCATAGGCTCAGCAGGAGGAATGTACGCTCTTACGAATGATGCGAGCAGGGGATGTGCGGACGCCATAATAGCTGAGGGGTTGTTTCCAAATTTCGGAGAATCCTTAAAAAACCATCTTATCGAAAGAAAAAAGCCTGTATTTATTTTCTTTGATTTGGTAGATATGTGGATGAAAAAATACACGGGGCACTCAATGAAAAAGGGCCCTATCGACGTTATTGACAAGCTCAATAAGCCTCTGCTCATGCTGCATAGCAAGGAGGATAAATACTCAACGCCTGAAAACGCTCAAAGGCTGTTTGACAAGGCGGGAACGCCAAACAAAAGGCTCGTTTGGTTTGAAAAGGGTAGGCATTCTATGATAAGAATTACCGATACTCAAGGCTACGATCAGGCAATAGAGAGCTTTTTAAAAGAAAATTTTGGCTAAAAATAATATATTTTGAAAAAATTATTGATATTTTTTATCAATTAATTTAAAATAAAATAAAAAGGAAAAAGGAGATTTTATTATGTTTTGTAAGCACTGTGGAACACAGATGCCCGAATCGGCAAAATTTTGCCCTACCTGTGGCAAAATTAACGACGTTGCCGAAGAGGTAATCGCAGCGCAACCTGCACCGCAAATTGAAGAGGCTCCTATAAGTGATTATAGCGATGCTTCAAATCCCGTTGAAGAGATAGTTGACGTTCAACCACAAGCAACTTATTTTGACCCAAGCGCAGAACCTGCCTTTGTGCCAACCTCTACACCTTCGTTTGCGTCTCAACCCGCTAAAAAGGAAAGTGGCGCGGGATGCTTGGTTTTTGCAATCTTAGGTCTTGTATTCGGCTGTTCATTCTTCCTTTCTATTATAGGAATAGTTTTCTCTTATATTGCAAGGGGAATGCTCAACGGTTACGTTCAGAGAAACGGCTCTACTTCAGGTCCTGCCTCTGCAGCTAAGGGTCTTAGCATTGCAGGCTTAATCGTAAGTTGGGTTATGGCCGGTATATTTACCTTCTATTTCGTAATTCTCGGTCTTCTTCTCGGTTTACTTTAATTGTAATATGATACCTTTTACTGCGTTTGTCTGTTCTTAGGCAAACGCAGTAATAAATTTTAAGAAAAAGCTCATAATAGGAGTATGAAAAATACCGTATGGATAAGAAAAAGAAGGTGATAGCTGCGGTTTTAGCATCCTTGACGGGTGTTAGCGGTGCTACCGTAGCATCTGCTGTAATTGCATACGAGGCAATTTTTACCAGGGTAGACAGGCCCGATTACGAGCTTGTTGCAGGCGAGTATTGCTATGAGCGAGTTTCAGACAGACTGTTAAGACAGGAGCTTTATTATCCTTCGGCAGACGGCGTAAGGCTTAAAGGCTATTATTATTCTTCGTTTGATAAAAAGGGGATAATTATCGTCGCTCACGGAATGAAGGCGGGCGGTGACGACTATTTGCCTATCATAGAATATATGGTTAATAAGGGCTTCGACGTCTTTTCTTACGACTGTACGGGTACTTACGGCTCAGATGGTAAGGATACGGTCGGCATGTGTCAACAGCTTATTGATTTGCAAACGACTGTAAATTACGTAAAATCGATTGAGAGCTTTAAGAAATTGCCGATATTTTTAATAGGTCATAGCTGGGGTGCGTACGCGTGCTCGACAGTCCTGTCGCTTTGTAGCGGTATAAGTGGCTGTGCATCTATAGCGGGTATGTGCAACGCCACTACTATGATGACAGATAAGGCAGAGGAATACGTTGGCAAGCTTGCAAGCATTCCCGCGCCTGTTTTTTCGGCCTACCAAAAGCATCTTTTTGGCGATTACGTCAAATATAATAGCGTAATGGGTATCAATTCGGTTGATATTCCCGTGCTTATTGCTCACGGCAAAAACGATGAAACTGTTTCCTTTGAAAAGCAGTCTATAATTTCTCACAGAGATGAGATTACCAACCCAAACGTCGTGTATTACGTCGGTACGGGGCTTCAGGGTGACCATAACAATATCTGGCACTCAAAGGAGTCTGCCGAGTATCAGGCAAAGGTGAAGGCCGAGCTTAAGGCGTTAGAAAGAAAAAAGGGTAAAAAGCTGACTGAAGAAGAGAAAAAAGCCTTCTATAAGTCGGTTAATCATCATTTATATAGCCAAGTCAATGAGGAGCTTATGCAAATGGCAGTAGATATGTTTAATAAGGCGATAAGCTGAATAACCGTACAAAAATAAAAAGCTTAACCGAGAGGTTAAGCTTTTTTTGTCAGTGTTTGTTTTCAAAGCTTTCGCAGTGAGAGCAATCTCCGTTTGCACAGCTTATTTGTACGGTTTCTAAGCTGCAGTTTCTTCCGTGAAGGTTGTGCGCGCACTCACAGACGTCACACTTTACGTGCTTGTTGCATCTTTCCATAAAATACTCCTTTTTAGGTTTTACCTGCTTGTAATTATTTACAGTTTCGCTAAAAATATACAGTACCTTGATAAATTGTATTAGATAAATAAAAAGCAACTGCCTGTATGACAGTTGCTTTTTGTGGAGGGATAAAAGGAAAAAGTCCTTTTAGTGTGAGTTAAACAAGTGGGCGTATAAGCTAAAAAGCTTATTTTACGCGTTTAAAAAGAGAATACCCAAGGTGTTTTTTCCGCAGTGGCTTGAAATAGTACAGCCTGCGGTGGTAATGTATATTTTCTCAAAGCCGAGGTCTGCAATCGCATCCTTTGCTGCGCTTACCATATCTTCTGTTGCATGGCTGTGGGTAATAAATATTACCGACTTATCCGGACTTGGGTTTTGTTTTAACACGGTGTTGCAGTATTCGGTAACACACTTTTCAATTTTACCTCTGAACTTATCGCCAAGCCCCATAGAGCCGTTTTTTACAACAATTTGAGGTCTTATCTTTAAAAGGTTTGCGCCAAGGAGCTTGATGGTACTGCATCTGCCGCCGCGATGGAGATAGTCAAGTCTTTCTAAAACAAAGCTTGCCTGAACGTCTGCGGTCCTTCTTTCCACCATTTCGACGATTTCCTTTGGGTCGTCAATGCTTTTGCTGAGCTTTTTAGCATAAATTGCAAGCAGAGAAATACCCGTAGATAAGGTTCTGCTGTCGATAACGTAGACATTGTTAAAGTGCTTGGAAGCATTTACCGCATTGTTGTACGCACTTGACATGTCAGATGAAATGTCGAAGTGAATAATTGCGTCGTGGTTTTTTAAAATCTCGGCAAAAAATTCTTTAAAGGCTTCTTCGTTTACAGCGTTGGTCTTTGGAAGGGTTTTGTTTTTATCTGCCCATTCAAAAATTTCAAGTGTAGAAATTTCACCGTCGTAAATGAATCTGTCGCCCATATTAACGCCAAATGGAATGACCTTAAAATCATATTCTTCAATAATTTCTTTAGTTAAGTCGCATGCACTGTCAAGTGTTATTGCAATCTTCATAGTACTCTCCAACCAATTTATTTGCAACGTGAGGTTACTTGTTGTTTCTACAACAAGCATAGCAAAATCAATCGGATATTTCAACCTACTTTTAGGCTTGGCTTTTATACACTTGAAAAACTGCCTGTAGAGTTTATGGGATTATTCTCTACCGCGAGTAGAATTTATTATAAAAAGCCCCTATAAGACGTTTAATTGGCGTTTGTCTGATGCGAGTAACCGTTTTTTGCGGGCTAATTATGTGCTAAAAAAATATCCCACGCTGGCGATGATGCTTTTTGCTCAGCACCTTGCAGGTTGCGTGGGAATGTTGTTTTTAATAAACGTTTTTTTGCTTGCCGATTAAAAGCGCAAGTACTGCCATCTCTATTTCAGGCAGGTGCATAGCCTCCTCTAAGGCTACGAATTGAGGTGAGCTTACTACGTCCTCCGAAACGCTGCTGTCTGAAACGGGAAGAGTATGAAGCACTATCGCGTCGGGCTTGGCGTAGTTTAAAGCCACGGAGTCCAGCGTATATCTGAAGTCGAGTCCGTCGTCGGATACGAATACTACGTCTGCCCCCTTTATTCCGTCCTCGATATTCTGACAGATAATGAGTTCGCCGTATTGATTGCAGTGATTGATAATTTCTTCGGGAGGGTTTTTGCTTTCCGGGCAAATTACCGTTATGTCAAATCCGCAATTTGCAAACGCGTAGATAAATGAGTCTGCATAAACGGCAGGGTCGCCTATCATTGCAAGCTTTAAGCCCGAGAGCCTGCCCTTTTTCTTCCAAACGGTCATAAGCGCGGAAAGTGCTTCGCAAGGACCGCTTTTACTGTTGGCGTTTATAATGGGGATATTTACCGATTTTTCGATTTTCTCGGCGTCGCCCGCTTCGGCAGTTTGTACGACGATAGCATTTATTCCGTAGCCCGCAATGGCCTCGATGGTGAGCTTATCATTTATAATAGTTTCGAGCTCACTGCCGTGCATGGTTGAAATCATAGGGAATCCGTCCAGCTTATGTACGGCTGTTTCAAAGGCAATTCTTGAGCGTGCAAAGGAGCGCTTGGTAAGTAAGGTTACGTATTTGTTTTTCAAAAAAGTCAGTTTTTCGCCTGCTGATAGGCGTATTGCTATTTCTCTTGCCTTGTGCAAAATCTCGTATATATCTTCTTCGGCATAGCTTGCTAAAGAAACGAGATGCTTTTTGTCAATAATTCCCGTTGGGGTGTATTTATTAATATCCATTTTGTCTCCAAAAATAATGCTTAAAGGTTATTTTGGTAATATTATACCAACAAAACGGTAAAAAATCAAGAGTATTTGATAAATAGATAAAGTATAGAGTCGGTTAAAATATTAATATTTGTGCTAAATGTACAAAATTTATAAAACTATCGGTTTATTTTTGTGTTAAATGCTATTGTAAAAGATTAACAAATAATATATAATATTATTAAGAAATTATATCGGCGTGGCCGAGATTAGGAGGAAAAAATGGCAAGTCTTAAACTGCAGGACATTTATAAAGTATATCAGTCCGGCGTTGTAGCTGTAACAGACTTCACCCTTGATATCGAAGACAAAGAGTTCATCGTATTCGTAGGTCCTTCGGGATGTGGTAAGTCTACAACTTTAAGAATGATCGCAGGCTTAGAAGAAATTTCTGACGGTGATCTTTATATCGATGGCAAGCGTGTTAACGACGTTCAGCCTAAAGACAGAGATATCGCGATGGTTTTCCAAAACTATGCGCTTTATCCTCACATGACCGTATATGACAACATGGCATTCGGTCTTAAGCTCAGAAAAAAGCCAAAGGAAGAAATTGACGAGAAAGTACGCGAAGCAGCAAGAATCCTCGGCCTTGAAACTTACCTTCACAGAAAGCCAAAGGCTCTTTCCGGCGGTCAAAGACAAAGAGTTGCGTTAGGTAGAGCAATCGTTCGTGAGCCAAAGGTATTCCTTTTGGACGAGCCTCTTTCAAACCTTGACGCTAAGCTCCGTGCTCAAATGAGAACTGAGATTACCAAGCTTCACCACAGACTTGCAACTACCTTTATTTACGTTACACACGACCAGGTAGAGGCAATGACGATGGGTACCAGAATCGTAGTTATGAAGGACGGTCTTATTCAACAGGTAGACGCTCCTCAAAAGCTTTACGATTTCCCTGCTAACCTTTTCGTTGCAGGCTTTATCGGAACTCCTCAGATGAACTTCTTTAAGGCTACTTTAACTCAGTCTGCAGGCGGTCCTGTTTGCGTAGAGTTCGAGGGTAACAAGGTTGTTCTTCCTAAAGCAAAGTCAGATAAGATTATCAATGCAAGTGATTATATCAACACGGGTAAAGAGGTTGTATTCGGTGTAAGACCTGAAGACCTTCACGACGAAGAGACCTTCATCAACAATTCTAAGGATACCGTTATCAAGGTAAAGGTAGATGTTGTTGAAAAGCTCGGTGCAGAAACTCTTCTCTACTGCGTATTCGCAAGCGAAATGCCTGAAGAGGCTGATGACGGCAGAGTAAGAAGTCTTGTTGAAACTGCTACTCAGATGATTGCAAGAGTTGATTCACGTTCTAAGACTGAAAGAGATCAAAGCGTTGCTCTCGCTATTGATATTATGCACAGCCATCTTTTCGATGCAGAAACTGAGCTTACTATCTTAGAGGGCGAAGGCACTAAGGCATACGTTCCTGTATTAGAGCTTCAACGTCAGGAAGAGGCAAGAAGATATGCTGAAGAGCACCCTGAAGCTCAAGAAAAGAAAAGTCTTTTCTCAGCATTCGGCAAGAAGAGAAAGGTTCAAGAGGAAGTAGTTGAAACTGTAGTTGACGAAAATGAAGCTATGGTTGAAAAGGATACTGACGCTGAATAATAATATTTAAAATTACAAGGATGCTTTTGCATCCTTGTTTTTTTATACCCTAAAGCTTTTGTATGCTTATTAAAGCTTTCCTTAAAAAGCTTACGACAGTTGGGCTTACGCCATTAGCGGTTTGCGCTTAATAAGCAAAACCTTTTACCTCTTAAGTGATGAGGCGTCAAGCTCTTTTTAAACGGGCGCCTTATAAGTTTTTATAAAAAGGGACTATGTGAGTTCAGAGTATTTAAATTTTAATAATTTTGTACAAAATTAAATAAATTTTCACAACTATCGCAAATATTCGACATATTAGGGCATTTATTTGCAAAAAACCTATTAAATATATTTGACAAAAATTGACTAATTTTGTAAAATATTATCAAAAAGGGGTATGGATATGCAAACTGAGATACAAGGTAACAGGGATTGTCAAATAAAAAACGTCGGTATGTTTTTAACTAAAATAGGCTTATTCTCAAATTTAAAGGGATACTCATATTTGATTAGCGCAGTGCAGGAGGTGGTTAACGATCCAATGATGATGCATGCTATTACAAAGAGATTGTATCCTAAGGTTGCCGTTAAATTTAATACAACGCCCGTCAGCGTTGAAAGAAATATAAGAAACGCAATTGAAATAGCGTGTAATAAGGGTAAATTTTATTTGGTTGCTAACGCATACTACAATGCAAATTTTACTAAATATGAAAGACCTACAAACGGCGAGTTTATCGCATTTTTAACAAGCGTAGTGTTTCTGGGCAGATAGGGATAAAATAAAACCGAGCTACTTGATTTCTCACAGCTCGGTTTTTTATTGAATAAGTGCAAAAAAGATTGAAATTTGTAGATTGCAGAAAACGACAAAATGCGCGTTATACTTTAAAATTCAACGGAGATTTTTTTACTTCCGTCGGCAGTTATCCTGCATGACAAAAAGCATTTTAAGCCGTTGACCGCATGGTCGTAATCCTTGATTGCAAACGTTTCAACAGCCGAGTGCATAGCAAGCTGAGCAAGCCCTATATCAACGCTTCTTATAGAAACCTGACGTGAGCTTATTGCTCCTAACGTTCCGCCACACGGCATATCGGAGCGCATAAAGAAATCCTGATATTTAACATCTGCCCGGTCAAAGACTCTCTTTATAATAGAGGAAGAGAAGGCGTCGGTAGTATAGTTTTGGTTTGCGTGGTGCTTAATTACTATTCCTTCGCCCATTTTGACTCTGTTGGTTGGGTCGGAAAGCTCGGGGTGGTTTGGGTGAATTGCATGCGCGTTGTCGTCCGATACCATAAAGGAATTTGCAAGGGCTGTGTCAAGGCAGTCTGTCTTTTTTAAGCCGTGAGCAATTCTTTTTAAAACATCGAACAAAAACTTAGAGCCGGCACCTTGCTTTGTAGAGCTTCCAACCTCTTCGTTGTCCGCAACGTATACTAAGGAAATTGCTTTGGGGGAGCATGCAATCAATGCTTCAAGCGAGGATATTGCGCTCGCTAAGTTGTCGATTCGGGGGGAGCAAAGAAGCTCGTCCTCGTACCCGCAAGCAAACGGAGCTTGCGAGCAAACTACGAAAAGATCGTAGTCTGCAATTTGCAAATCGCCCGCAAAAGCCTTTAATTCCTCTTCTAAGCCACCTGTTTTAAACACGTCGGCAACGGGGCTCAGATCAACCTGAGGATTAAGCTTTAATCCCTCGTTAACCCCTCTGTTTAAATGAATTGCAAGAGAAGGGATAACAAAGGTCTTATTTGAAGTAAAGGTATGGCTTTCAAAGGTGTTTCCGTCAGTAAGAATGACTCTGCCGGCGACCGTTACGGGGCGATCAAGCCAAGAGTATAAAAGACCTCCGCCATATTTTTCAACGTTGAATTTTGCGTAGTTTTCAACCTTTATTTCGGGGTTAAATTTAAGCTTAAAGCAAGGAGAGTCGGAGTGTGAAGCAACTATATTAAAGGAAAAATGCTCGCCGATTCTAAATGCAATTAAAGCCGAGCCATCGCGAGAAACATAATATTTTCCTCCTACTTTTACGTTGAACTGTTGATTTTCCTTAAGCTCCTTAAAGCCGTTTTTTTCTAAAAGCTTAACAGCGTTATCGTGCGCGTGGTACGGGGTTAAGCTTTTGTTTAAGTAATTGATAAGTAGATTATTCATAATTAATCCTTCCTCGTTTTATATAGATATTATATAATATTTTTTAAGATATGTAAAGTTATTTATATGAATAATTGTTCATTTGTACAAGTGCAAAATATTACATAAATTATTTACATATCAATAAAAGCCCCTCTATAAGTCGATTTTTAGCTAAATTTGAGCGCAATCAGGTGAAATCGGTTAAAAAACAAAAGGTATTTGCCGTATAATATATTTTATATAACTTTAATTAAGTAATTGACATTTTCTAAAATAAAGTATAAAATAACCTTACTAATATTAAATTCGGAGAAAATTTGCATGTCAGAATTTATGAATAACTTAAGAAGAACGACTATGTGTGGCGTTCTCGGTATGGCAAACGTAGGCGAAGAGGTAGTGGTAATGGGGTGGACTCAGAGAAGAAGAAATCTTGGAAGTCTTATTTTCGTTGACCTTCGCGACAGAACGGGCTTAGTTCAAATCGTGTTTGACGACACCACTGCAAAGGAGGTTTTTGCAAAGGCAGAATCTATCCGTTCGGAGTACGTGCTCGCCGTTAAAGGTAAGGTAAGAGAGCGTAGCAGTAAGACAGACAAAATTGCGACGGGAGCGATTGAAATTCTTGCTGACGAGCTTAAAATTTTATCTGAGGCAGACACCACGCCTTTTGAGATTTTAGACGATACCAACGTTAACGAAACGCTTAGACTTAAATACAGATATTTGGACCTGAGAAGACCTTCTCTTCAAAGGAATTTTATAATCAGAAACGAGATTTGCAAGGCTGCAAGAAGATTCTTTGACGATAACAATTTCCTCGAGGTTGAAACCCCAATGCTCGGACGTTCTACGCCGGAGGGTGCAAGGGACTATCTCGTTCCATCAAGAGTACACGAGGGTTGCTTCTATGCTCTTCCTCAGTCACCGCAGCTTTACAAGCAGCTTTTGATGATTTCGGGCTTTGACAGATATTATCAAATCGCAAGATGCTTCCGCGATGAGGACTTAAGAGCAAACCGTCAGCCTGAATTTACTCAAATCGACGTCGAAATGAGCTTTGTCGAAGAGGTTGAGGACGTAATGCATCCTATCGAAGGGCTTATTAAAAACGTCTTTAAGTCGACCTTGAACCTTGACCTTGGCGAAGGTCATTTCAGAACCATGACCTACAGGGAGGCTATGGAAAATTACGGCTCGGATAAGCCCGATACCCGTTTTGATATCAAGATTGTAAACTGCTCGGATTTGTTTGCAAATTCTACCTTTAAGGTGTTCACGGATGCTTTAGCCGTTGAAATCGGACCTATCAGAGGTAGCGTAAGAGCAATTAACGCAAAGGGGCTTTCCTCGGGATTTTCAAGAAAGGATCTTGACGCAACCGTAGAATATGCTAAAACTCTTGGTGCAAAGGGTCTTTGCTGGATGAATTGGCCGGTCGGTGGCGAAATTAAGTCGTCTATTGCAAAATTCTTAAGCGAAGATGATATTGCAAACATCAAGGAGAGAATGAATTTTGAGGAGGGTGACGTTATCTTCCTCGCTGCGGATAAGGACTACGTGGTTTTCAATACCCTCGGCGGTATCAGACTTTACGTTGCGGATAAGTTTAATCTCATAGATAAAGATCGCTACGATATTCTTTGGGTAACCGAGTTCCCAATGTTCGAGTGGTCGGAAGAGGAAAACCGTTTTATGGCAGTGCATCATCCGTTCACCTCGCCCATGACTGAGGATTTGGATCTTATTGACGTTGCGCCCGAAAAGGTTAGAACAAAGGCGTACGACCTCGTTATAAACGGTCAGGAGGCAGGCGGAGGCTCAATCCGTATTCACTCCAGAGAAATTCAAAAGAAGATGTTCAACGTGCTCGGCTTTACCGATGAGGATATCGAAAAGAAGTTTGGCTTCTTCGTCGGTGCGTTCAACTACGGAACTCCTCCTCACGGTGGACTTGCGTTTGGCCTAGACCGTCTTACCATGCTTATTTGTAAAGACGATTCTATACGTGACGTCATTGCATTCCCTAAGGTGCAAACTGCATCCTGTCTTATGAGTGA
Organism: Clostridia bacterium; assembly: GCA_017504655.1. Lineage (GTDB taxonomy): Bacteria > Bacillota > Clostridia > Christensenellales > Borkfalkiaceae > UBA10281. The sequence continues at coordinate 38,011 of JAFVQT010000014.1, forward strand.
CGCTCCGTCATTCGTTGAGGATAAACAGCTTGACGAGCTTGCTATTTCCATTAAAAATAAGGCTATAAGTCGATAAATAAGGTAAAATTATGAATATTGATGATTTTAAGAAGGTAAAAATAGAGGCGATGAAGGCTAAGGATAAGGATGCCGTAACTGCCTTGAACGCTCTTATAAATAAGCTTATGCTTGCGGGTATAGAGAAGAAAGCTGTAGGCGAAACGCTTGCAGATGAGGACGTCGTAAAGATTCTTCAAAAGACTGTAAACGAGCTTACCGAGGAGAGGGAATGCTTTGTAAAGGCAGGCAGAGAAGAGACGGTTGCGTCGCTTGACAGACAAATCGAAACTGTTAAAAGGTATCTCCCCAAATTGCTTTCTGCAGATGAGATTAAGGATATTATTCTCGGCTTAGAGGATAAGACCATGCCCACGGTTATGAAGCATTTTAAGGCAAACTACGCAGGCAAGGTTGATATGAAGCTCGTTGGCGAGGTTCTCAGATCGTTATAATAGCGGTTTGCGACGGGTGAAAATGTGAAAAGCTGGATTTACAGAATATTTTTGATACTTTGCATATGCTCCGTTGCAGGTTTCATTTTTTACAACTCAACGCGTACGGGTGTGCAATCTTCAACTATTTCCAATAATATAGCTGATAAAGTCGTGCAGGTTGTTGTCCCCGAGATTGATGGCATGGAAAGTACGGTAAAAGAGAAAAAGATGTATAACGCAAACGCCTTTTTAAGGGACGTTGCGCACGTCGTTGAGTATGCTACCTTTGCCTTTTTCGTGGGACTCCTCGCGTTTACCTTTAAGCTTCGCTACGGAAGATATCCTATTCCCATTATGCTGGTTTTGCTGTTCTGTTTTGTGTTTGCAATCGGCGACGAGCTGTTACAGGGTAGCTTTGACGGAAGAATGGCTCAGTTCAGCGACGTGGCTATGGATATGCTGGGCGTCGTAATGGGGTTGGCTGTGGCGTGCTGCACCGATTTAATCGGAATACATATAATAAGGCGCAAGACGTTTAAAATTAAGTGAGGATAAAAATGGCTAAAACGTATTCAAAGAAAAAGAAGAAAATAAATAAGCACCAAAAGAAAACCGCGTTACTTATTTTAACGGGTGTAATATTTATCAGCATTGTTTGCTCGCTGATGTTCGGCTTAAAGCTCTATGCTTACGGCAAGGACGTAACGGTGGTTTATGCTGCAAACGGCGGTACGGTGGAAGTGTCTACGCAGGTCGTAGAGGTTTGCAAGTCGTATCAGTTAAAGACTCCTACCCACTCTGGCGATAGAGAATTCCTGTATTGGAGTACGGACGGCACTGAAAAGGGTAAGGTAAAATCAAGCGGTTTATGGCTTCTTTCAACTGAAGACCAGATTGTTTTATATGCGGTTTGGGGTGAAGAAAAGGAGTGGACCGGCAATTATTAATTGAGATAACAGGCTAAAAACGGGGCGGAAGTATGGGTGATACTCTTAGCGGAGAATTTAAAAAATGTCGCTAAGTGCGAGCATCGCGTTTGTCGGGTCAAACGCAAATGGGCTAAGCCCAAACCCTTATCACAAACAGAAAGAGCAAACACGCAAGACAAAAAATCTTGTATGTTTGCTCTTTTTTCTGTCAGTGAAGTTTTTGCTGTCGCAAAAGTGAAGTTGTACCGCGAACCCCCAAAGCTCATGCTTCGCTTCGGGGAATCCCGTTTCAGTGAAGTTTGTGCTATGCACAAGTGAAGTTAAGTTTGCCCATGAACTTCGCCGTCAGGCGAAACTTCACTCACGAAGTGAACTTCACTATCGAAGATAACTTCACTTGCCCGCAAGAGCAAACTTAGTTATGCGTGTTCTCCGTTAAGGATAACACACATATTCGCCTCGTCTTGTTTTTTAAGGCGGCTTTTGGCACGCAGTCTTTAACGCGTTTAAATAAAAAAACCGTTCGCCGTGGTGAGCTTTTAATCAAAACCACGGAAGTTAATAAAATTCAGGTCAAATTCGCCTATATCATTATATAATATATATATAAGGAAAGTTTTTTAAAAAAAATTTAAAAAAATTTTAATTTACCCATAAAAAACAGTTGACAAAGCAATCATAATCGTATATTATATGTAGGCTGTGTTTAATATGGGTTGAGATGGGAAGTTACTTAAACCCCGCTTGTTTTCAGGATCCGGAACCTGATTTTAAGTAAGGAAGATAATTCTCATTGACAAATGTGAGGGTATAACCCTTGCGACTAACTGCATGCCCAAAGAGTAGAGATATCATTCGCAAAACACAGCGGCGAGTGATTTTTTTATTGTTTAGGTATGACACACACGGCAATGTTGACAATATGTTAGTATAAAACGGAGGTAACAAAATGGCAGGTCAAAAAATCAGAATCAAATTAGCTGCATACGATCACAAAATGGTAGATCAAGCAACTGAAAGAATCGTAGAAACGATGAAAAAGGCCGGAGCAAAGATCAGCGGTCCTATTCCCCTTCCTACTGAGAAGGAAATCATCACAATTCTTCGTTCTCCCCACAAGTATAAGGATAGCAGAGAGCAGTTCGAGATAAGAACTCACAAGAGACTTATCGATATCTATTCCACGAACGCTAAAATCCTCGACAGCATCCATCTTCCTGCGGGCGTTGACGTAAAGATTAAACTTTAATTCAGTAATCAATTTTTTTAAAATATACGGAGGTGAACTTTATCTATGAATAAAGCAATCATTGGAAAGAAATTGGGTATGACTCAGATCTTTTCCGCAGACGGAAAAGTAATCCCGGTCACAGTCGTTGAAGCTGGTCCCTGTCCGGTAGTTCAAATCAAGACTAAGGAAAGAGACGGCTACGAAGCTATAAAGGTTGGCTTCGAAAAAGTAGACGAAAAGTATCTTAACAAGCCCGAAGCCGGTTTGTTTAAGAAATTAGGCATTGAACCATGCAAGGTTCTCAAAGAGTTCAGAGTTGACGACGTTAAGAGTTATAACGAAAAGGACGTAATCACTGTTGAAACCTTCGCAAACGGCGACAAGGTAGACGTAGTAGGTTACACCAAAGGTCACGGTTTTACCGGCGTTATCAAGAGATGGAATCAACACGTTCTTATGGCAACACACGGTGTAGGCCCTGTTCACAGAGAAGTAGGTTCTATGGGTTCAATCAGTTCGCCATCAAGAGTTTTCAAGAACAAGCACATGCCTGGTCAGTACGGTAATGAAAGAGTTACTGTACAAAACCTTGAAGTTGTTAAGGTTGACGCCGCAAGGAACGTTCTTCTTATCAAAGGAGCAATCCCAGGTCCTAAGGGCGGAATCGTAACGGTAACCAACACTGTTAAATAAGGAGCGTGAAAGATATGTCAAACGTTAAAGTATATAATATGAAAGGACAGGCTGTCAGCGAGTTAGAGCTTGGCGCATTGTTCGAATTAGAATATAACGAACCGCTTATCCATCAGGCTGTTGTTACCAGACTTGCTAATATGCGTCAAGGAACTAAAGGCTCGCTTACCAGATCCGAGGTTAGAGGCGGAGGAAAGAAGCCCTGGAGACAAAAGGGTACGGGTAATGCAAGACAAGGTTCTACCAGAGCTCCTCAATGGATCAAGGGTGGCGTAGTATTTGCACCAAAGTCAAGAGACTTCAGCAAGAAGATGAACGTAATGGCAAGAAGAACGGCTCTTTTCTCAGCTCTTTCTAAAAAAGTTACCGACAACGAGTTCTTCGTTATCGACGACTTAGCAGTAGAGACTGGTAAGACTAAAGAGATGGTTGAATTCTTAAAGGCATTCAACTTTACCAAGACCGTTCTCGTAGTAGTAAACGAGCATGAAAGCCTTGTTAAAAGAGCTGCTCGCAACCTCGAAAAGGTTGATACGATTACTGCATGTCTTTTAAACACCTACGACGTTGTTAAAAACGCTGTAGTTGTTATCGACAAGAAAGCAGTTGAGTATTTAAATGCCTTCTATGGCCCTGAAGCAGAGGAGGGTAATGAATAATTATGGAAAGAGAAGTTATTTTAAGACCTCTTCTCACTGAGAAGAGCTATGCAACTATCAAGGATAAGAAATATACTTTCGTAGTTGCTAAGGATGCAAACAAAACCGAAATTAAGCTTGAAATCGAAAAGAGATTCGACGTACAGGTAGAAAAGGTTAACACCTTAAACTGCCACGGCAAGCTTAAGAGAATGGGTAGAACTCAGGGCTACACTTCAGACTACAAGAAAGCAGTAGTAACCCTCAAGAAAGATAGCAAGAGCATTGCGTTCTTTGATTCGTTGCAATAAGCGGAGGAAATAGAAAATGGGTATTAAGAGATATAAACCGACTTCACCGGCGCGCCGTTTTATGACGGTAAGCACCTTTGAAGAAATCACCTGCACTAAGCCCGAAAGATCTCTTTTAGAAGATCAAAGACACACTGCAGGTAGAAATGCTCAAGGTAAAATCACCGTACGTCATCACGGCGGTGGAAACAAGAGAAAATACCGTATTATCGACTTCAAGAGAAATAAAGACGGTATCAAAGCAATAGTAAAGACTATCGAATACGATCCCAACAGAACGGCAAACATTGCACTTTTGTGCTATGCAGACGGCGAAAAGAGATATATTCTTGCTCCCGTAGGCCTTAACGTTGGCGACGAGCTTATGTCCGGTCCTGAGGCAGATATCAAAGTAGGTAACAGCCTTACTTTAGCTGATATCCCCGTTGGTACTATGGTACACAACATCGAGCTTCAACCCGGTAAGGGCGGTCAAATTGCAAGATCTGCAGGTATGTCTGCACAGCTTATGGCAAGAGAGGGTGCGCTTGCAACCTTAAAGATGCCAAGCGGTGAAATGAGATACGTTCCCGTTAAGTGTAAGGCAACTATCGGTCAGGTTGGTAACATTGACCACGAAATTATCAGAGTTGGTAAAGCAGGTAAGAAGAGACATATGGGTATTAGACCTACCGTCAGAGGTTCTGTAATGAACCCATGCGATCACCCCCACGGTGGTGGTGAGGGCCGTTCACCCATCGGTCATGCTAGCCCGCTTACTCCATGGGGTAAGCCTGCTCTTGGTTATAAGACCAGAAAGAAGAAGAGCAAGACTGATAAGTTCATTATCAAGAGAGTAAATTAAGGAGAGGTAGAATATGAGCAGAAGCGTTAAAAAAGGACCTTACGTACATGCTAAATTACTTGCAAGAGTAGAAGCTATGAACGCAGACTCAAGCAAGAAAGCAGTTTTAAAAACTTGGTCAAGAAGTTCGACAATATTCCCTCAGATGGTAGGTCATACGATTGCCGTACATGACGGAAGAAAGCACGTTCCCGTATACGTAACCGAAGATATGGTAGGATGCAAGCTCGGCGAGTTCGCTCCAACCAGAACCTTCAAGGGACACGCTGGTTCTAAGACCACCGGTAGATAATTGGAGGTAGGATACAATGGCATCTAATATGAAGAAAAAGACGCAGAGAATTGCGGAGCTTAAAGATAACAGACCTAAGGCAATTGCAAGATATATCAGAATTTCTCCATATAAGGTAAGACTTGTTCTCGACCTTATTAGAGGAAAGAGTGTAAACGAAGCAGTTGCAATTCTTGAAAACGTATCCAACGCCGGCGCAGAGCCAATCAGAAAGGTTGTTTTATCCGCTGCAGCAAACGCTGAGCACAACATGGGTATGAACAAAGACGACCTTAAAGTAGCAGTATGCTATGCTGACCAAGGCCCTACGCTTAAGAGAATGCAGCCTATGGGACATGGTAGAGGCTTCAGAATTTTGAAGAGAACCAGCCATATCACTGTAATTCTTGACGTTAACAAGTAAGGGAGGACGTTATGGGACAGAAAGTTAATCCACACGGTTTAAGAGTAGGTATTATTAAAGGTTGGGATACCCAATGGTATGCTGACAAGAAGGATTTCAGCGCATATATCAAGGAAGACCACGACATCAGAGAATACGTAAAGCACACTTACTATGCTGCTGCAATTTCGAGAATTTATATCGAAAGAGCTGCAGGTAGAATTGCTATTACCATTCACACTGCACGTCCGGGTGTTCTTATCGGTAAAGCAGGCGCAGAAATCGAAGTAATGAAGAAGCAGCTTTCTAAGCTTACCAGCGGTAAGCAAGTAGCTGTTAACATTATCGAGGTTAAAAAGCCCGATTGCGATTCTCAACTCGTAGCAGAATCTATCGCAGCACAGCTTGAAAACAGAGCATCTTTCAGAAGATGTATGAAGCAAGCTATCTCTAGATCTATGAGAGCAGGCGCAAAAGGTATCAAGGTTATGGTAAGCGGTCGTCTTGACGGCGCTGAAATAGCAAGAAGCGAACAGTATCATGACGGTTCTATTCCTCTTCAGACCCTTCGTGCAGACATTGATTACGGATTTGCTGAAGCGCACACCACTTTCGGTTGCATCGGTATCAAGGTTTGGATATACAAAGGCGAAGTATTAGGCGAAGCAAAGAGAACCAAAGGAGGCGAGGCTTAATATGTTAATGCCAAAGAGAGTTAAGAGAAGAAAGCAACATCGTGGCAGAATGACCGGTAAGGTTACTAAAGGTAACAAAATTGCATACGGTGATTACGCACTCGTTGCTGAAAGTTCGGCTTGGGTAACTTCAAACCAGATCGAGGCAGCCAGAATTGCTATGACGAGATTCGTTAAGCGTGGCGGTCAGGTTTGGATCGATATATTCCCACACAAGCCAATCACTTCAAAGCCTGCTGAAACCAGAATGGGTTCAGGTAAAGGTTCAGTAGAATACTGGGTAGCAGTTGTTAAGCCCGGCAGAGTTATGTTTGAAATGGCAGGCGTAAGCGAAGCAGATGCAAGAGAAGCAATGAGACTTGCAAGCTACAAGCTTCCCGTAAAGACCAAGTTCATCAAGAGAGAAAATCAAGAAGGAGTTGAAGGTTAATAATGAAAGCACAAGAAATTCACGGAATGACCAATGACGAATTGGCAACCAAGTTAGCTGATTTAAAAGAAGAGCTCTTTAACCTTCATTTCCGCCACGCTACCGGTCAGCTCGAAAATCCCGTCGTAATTAGAAATACGAAGAGAGATATCGCAAGAATTAAGACCGAAATACGTGCCAGAGAAATCAAGGCGAACGTTTAAGCGGAGGAGAGAAGATGGAAAGAAATTTAAGAAAAGAAAGAGTTGGACTTGTAACGTCTGACAAGATGGATAAGACCGTAGTAGTTACCGTAGAGCTTAAAACTATGCATCCTTTGTATAAAAAGACGGTTACTACTTCTAAAAAATACAAAGCACACGACGAAGAAAACGTATGTGGCGTAGGCGACAAGGTTAGAATAGTCGAAACCAGAAAGCTTTCCAAGGATAAGAACTGGAGAGTAGCCGAAATTATCGAAAAGGCTAAATAATTAAAGGAGGGCTAAGACAATATGATACAACCACAGAGCAGATTAAAAGCAGCTGATAACTCAGGCGCAAAAGAAATCATGTGCATAAGAGTTCTCGGCGGTTCGTTCAGAAGAAGCGGAAACATAGGCGACGTAATCGTAGCAAGCGTCAAGACAGCCACTCCCGGCGGCGCAGTTAAAAAAGGCGACGTTGTAAAAGCAGTTATCGTAAGAAGTTCAAAGGGTCTTAGAAGACCTGACGGAACACACATCAAGTTTGACGATAACGCAGCTGTTATCATCGACAACCAAAAGCAACCCAGAGGTACACGTATCTTTGGACCTGTTGCAAGAGAGCTTCGTGAAAAGGATTACATGAGAATCGTTTCACTTGCGCCGGAAGTACTTTAAGGAGATTCGAAAATGAAAGTTAAAAAGAATGACACCGTATTAGTATTAACCGGTAAGGATGCAGGCAAGACCGGAAAGGTTTTAGTATCTATTCCTGCAGATAACAAGGTAAAGGTTGACGGCATCAACGTTCAGATGAAGAGCAAAAAGGCAAGAAAGGCTAACGAATCAAGCGCAATCGTTCCTCAAGTAGGCGCAATCGACGCTTCTAACGTTATGGTAGTTTGCCCGGTTTGTAACAAAGCTACCAGAGTTGCTTACACTGAAGTTGAAGGCAAGAAGATAAGAGTATGTAAAAAATGTGGCGCGTCATTAGACGTAAAGGCAGAGGCTAAGAAGGCTGTTAAAAAAGCTACCAAGGCTGACGGTGCAAAGAAGACCACTACAAGAAAAACTACTGCTAAAAAAGCAGATAAAGCCGAATAAGGAGATCAATAATGGCAGACAAAAAGACTCAGGTTGCTAAAGAAGCTGCAACCGATTCAAAGTATGTTAGCAGAAAAAGAAAGTTGTACCAAGAAGAAGTTGTTCCATATCTTATGAAGCACTTCGGTTACAAGAACGTTAACGAATGTCCCAGACTTGTTAAGATAACCATCAACAACGGTCTTGGCGACATTAAGGACAACGCAAAGAGCGTACAGATTGCACAGCAAGAGCTTGCTCAAATCGCAGGTCAAAAGCCGGTACTTACCAAGGCTAAAAAGTCTGTTGCAAACTTCAAAGTAAGAGTAGGAATGAACGTCGGTGTTAAGGTAACCTTAAGACAAGACAGAATGTATGATTTCTTTGATAAACTCGTATCTATCGCACTTCCGAGAATTCGTGACTTTAAGGGTGTTCCTTCTAAGTCGTTTGACGGAAGAGGTAACTACGCAATGGGCGTTAAAGAACAACTTATTTTCCCTGAAATCCAATACGACCAGGTAGAAAAGGTTAGAGGTTTTGACATTTGCATCGTAACGACCGCTAAGACGGACGAAGAAGCAAGAGAACTTCTCAAGGCAATGGGAATGCCTTTCAAAGCTAATTAAGGAGAACACGAATCATGGCAAAAATCGCAATGATAAATAAACAGAAGAAAACACCTAAATTCTCTACAAGAGGATATACAAGATGTTCTATCTGCGGAAGACCGCACTCCGTTCTCAGAAAATACGGTATCTGCCGTATTTGCTTCAGAGAATTAGCGTACAGAGGAGAAATCCCCGGCGTTAAGAAGGCAAGTTGGTAAGAGGAGGTTAGAAAGAAATGACAGATCCTATCGCAGATATGCTCACAAGAATAAGAAATGCGCTCATCGTTAAGCACGCATCGGTAGAAGTACCTGCGTCTAACATGAAGAAGGCAATAGCAAAAATACTTCTCGATGAAGGTTATATCTCAGCATACGACGTTGTAGAAGACGGCGTTCAAGGTAAAATCGTTATCACGTTGAAGTACGGCCCTAAGGGTGAAAAGGTTATTAACGGACTTAAGAGAGTTTCTAAACCCGGTCTTCGTATTTACGCAGGCTGTGAAGAGCTTCCAAGAGTTCTCGGTGGTCTCGGTATCGCAATAATCTCTACTCCTAAGGGTGTTATGACTGACAAAGAGGCAAGAAAGTCCAACCACGGTGGCGAAGTTCTTGCTTACGTATGGTAAGGAGGTCCGAAAATGTCAAGAATTGGTAGAGAACCGGTTAAAGTACCGGCAGGCGTTACTATTACGGCAGACAACGGATTGCTTACCGTAAAAGGACCTAAAGGAACACTCACTCAAGACTATGATGCAACCTGCATCTCTTTCAACATTGAAGGAGACGTTGCACACGTAGTAAGAGCAAACGACGAAGCTAGCGTAAGAGCTAAACACGGCTTATACAGAGCACTTTTAAGCAACATGGTAGTAGGCGTTACCAACGGTTACGCTAAGACCCTCGTTGTAAACGGTGTAGGTTGGAAGGTTGCAAAGCAAGGCAACAAGGTTGTATTAAACGTAGGTTTTTCACATCCTGTTGAAATCTTTGAAAACGACGACATTAAGCTTGAATGTCCTTCTATCACTGAAATCGTAGTAAGTGGTATCAATAAGGAAAAGGTTGGACAATACGCAGCAACCGTAAGATGCATCAGAAAGCCAGAACCTTACCACGGTTACGGTATCGCTTACAAGGGCGAGGTAATCGAACGTAAGGAAGGTAAGACTGCCGGCAAATAAGGAGTAAACTGATATGATAGCTAAAATTGATAAAAATGCAGACAGAAAGAAGAGACACGAGAGAGTAAGAGTAAAAATCTCCGGCACTCCCGAATGTCCGAGACTTTGTGTTTATAGAAGTTTAAATAACATTTACGCGCAGATTATTGATGACGTAAATGGAAAGACACTCGTTGCTTGCTCGACTAAGGAAAAGGCAGTTGCTGAACAGCTTGGCGACAAGACCAAAGTAGAACAAGCTAAGGTAGTAGGCTTAGAGCTTGCTAAAAAGGCTCTTGCAAAGGGTATCGAGGAAGTTGTATTCGACAGAGGCGGATATCTTTACATCGGAAGAGTACAAAGCTTAGCAGACGGCGCCCGTGAAGGCGGCTTAAAATTCTAAAAAGGAGGAACGAAATAATGGCAAGAGAGAATAGACCTCAAAGAAAGAATGACCGTGATGACGGTCTTTGCAAAAAGCTTATAGCCGTTAACCGTATTACGAAAGTTGTAAAAGGCGGACGTAAAATGCGTTTCTCCGCTCTCGTTGTTATCGGTGACGAAAACGGCAGAGTAGGCTGCGGCAGCGGAAAGGCTAACGAAGTTCCCGAAGCAATTGAAAAGGCAACCGCACAGGCTAAGAAGGCTATGCGTAAGGTATCACTCGTAGGTACTTCTATCCCACATACCGTAGTAGGTAAGTTTGGTAGAGGCTCAGTACTTATGATGCCTGCAGCAGAAGGTACCGGTGTTATCGCCGGCGGTCCTGTCCGTGCCGTAATGGAAGCAGCGGGAATTAAGAACATCAGAACTAAATCTCACGGAACTTCTAACCCTGTAAACATGGTTAAAGCAGTTATAGCCGGACTTAACGAGCTTAAGACTGCAGAAGAAGTTGCCGCACTTCGCGGAAAGACCGCTGAAGAGATTTTAGGTTAATAGGAGGAACTTTAAATGGCACAAGTAAAAGTAACTCTTGTAAAGAGCACTATTGCATGTCTTCCAAAGCAAAAGGCTACGGTTGCTGCATTAGGTCTTAAAAAAATAAATCAATCTAAGGTTTTTACCGACTGTGATACTTTACAGGGACAGCTTAAAGTTGTTTCTCACTTGGTAAAAGTCGAAAACGTATAAGGAAGGTTAAAACTATGAGAATTGATACTTTACAGCCTGCAGAAGGCGCAAGAACTTCCAAGAAAAGACTCGGACGCGGTACTGGTTCAGGCCTCGGCAAGACCAGTGGTAAGGGTCATAAAGGACAATGGGCAAGAAGTGGCGGTGGCGTAAGACCCGGCTTTGAAGGCGGTCAGATGCCTCTTACCCGTAGAGTTCCCAAGCGTGGCTTTAACAATCATTTCAGAAAGGTATACGCTGTTGTAAACCTTGACGTACTTTCCGGTTTTGATGCCGGCACCGTAGTAGACTACGACCTTCTCTGGGCTATGGGCCTTATCAAAGAGGTTAAGGGCGCAGTTGGCCTTAAGGTGCTTGGTAATGGTGAACTTAACGTTGCTATAACTGTAAAAGCTGCTAAATTCTCAGCTACCGCTAAGGAAGCTATCGAGAAGGCGGGCGGAACTGCAGAAATAGTTTAATCCACCCAAAACGGAGGTAGAAGATGTTTGAGACGTTAAAAAACGCATTTAAAGTAAAAGAGATAAGAATTAAGATTTATTGGACTCTTTTATTCCTTCTCCTTTACAGAATAGGTTGTTATATACCTGTTCCCGGTATAGGAACCTCTCTTTTTGGAGATGGAATTACAGAAACTAACTCTTATCTCGCTATAATGAGTATGATGACCGGTGGCTCGCTTGCAAACGGAACGTTGTTTGCAATGGGTATCGGACCTTATATCAATGCTTCGATTATAATGCAACTTTTAGCTGTAGCAATTCCTCCTCTTGAAAGATTATCTAAACAAGGCGAAGAAGGAAGAAAGAAGATAGCTGCATATACCAGATATCTTACTATTATTCTTGCTATAGTTCAGTCAATCGGTATCTTATTAGGTTACGGTCAAATTGCTTCCGGTAATGCAAGCCTTAGCGCGATTATTGCCGGCGGTGCAGGTAACGTAAACGGATTTACCAACTTCTTAAGTTATTTTATAATCGTTCTTTTCTACACCGCAGGTACTTGCGTAACTATGTGGATTGGTGAAAGGATTACCGACTACGGTGTTTCTAACGGTATTTCACTCCTCATCTTTGCAGGTATTATTGCGTCTGCAGGAATTTTCTTCGGTTTACAATTCAAGACGATTTTTGCAAATAAGGGCTTTGACAGAGAGGCGTTCTTATTCTTAATTATCTATTTATTGATAGTAGTTATAGTATTTGCTGCAATCGTATACGTAGATTTAGCTGAAAGAAAGATAAGCGTACAATACGCTAAGCAGGTAAAGGGTAGAAAAATGTATGGCGGACAGTCTACCGTTATCCCCATTAAGGTTAACGCAAACGGCGTAATGCCCCTCATTTTTGCTTTCTCTATTTTAACCTTCCCTGAGCTTATCATGACCTTATTCAAGGCTGAAAATGCAATCGGTTGGTGGCAAAAATGGCTTGGTGCAAGCTCGCAATACCCATTCTACGCTATAATTCTTAGCTTACTTATCGTATTCTTCGCATTCTTCTATTCACAAATCCAATTTAACCCCGAAGATATTTCAAAGACGATACAGCAAAACGGCGGTTTTATTCCCGGTATAAGACCGGGTAAGCCAACTGCAGAATATCTCAAGAGAATTTCTAACAGACTTACCCTTTTCGGAGCAATTTTCCTTGCTCTCCTCGCTCTTATACCTACCATAGTATTGAACTTCATCCCAACCATTACAAGTGGCGGTGCGTTTAATGCAACAGGTATGCTTATCTGTGTATCGGTAGCTCTTGAATTTAATACGGCTCTTGAATCGCAGATTATGATGAAGAACTATAAAGGATTCTTAAAGTAAGATGAACGTTATATTACTCGGTGCACCCGGTGCGGGAAAGGGTACTCAAGCAGTCAGACTTGCAGAAAAGTACAATATTCCTCATATTTCTACGGGTGATATATTCAGAAGCAATATAAAAGGTCAAACCCCTATCGGAATAGTTGCCAAGTCTTATATAGACAAAGGGCAACTCGTTCCGGACGAGGTTACAATACAGATAGTTAAGGAAAGGCTTGAAAAGGACGACTGCAAAAACGGTTACCTTTTAGACGGCTTTCCAAGAACGGTTTCTCAGGCTGAAGCATTAGATACTTTTTCTAAGGTAGAAGCGGTCGTAAACGTTGACGTGCCCCTTAATAAGCTCTTAAAGAGAATTACGGGCAGAAGAGTATGCGCTAAATGCGGAGAATCTTATCACGTTGACTACTTAAACGGTAAGACTGATTGCGCTAAATGCGGAGCAGAGCTTATTCAAAGGGCAGACGACAATGAGGTAACCGTTGCATCAAGACTTGAAGTATACGAAAAACAAACCGCGCCACTTATTGAATATTACGCCGACAAAGGTGTACTTTTGACGGTAGACGGCGACGGTGATATCGAAAAAGTATTCAACTCTATTTGCGAGAAGTTAGGTTAAAATGATTCACGTAAAAACTGACAAAGAAATCGAACTTATGAAGGTTGCTTGCAAAATAACCGGAGATACCTTAAAGCTCCTTGAGGAGAAGATAAGGCCGGGTATGACAACCAAGGAGCTTGATAAGATAGCTTATGACTATATAGTATCCTGTGGCGCAAAGCCGTCTTTCCTCGGGCTTTACGGATTTCCCGCAACAACTTGTATCTCTATAGATGAAGAGGTTGTACACGGTGTTCCGTCAGACAGAGTAATAGAAGAGGATATGATAGTAAGCGTAGACGTGGGAGCGTTTATAAACGGTTTTCACGGCGACGCAGCGAGAAGCTTTTACGTAGGTTATATAAGTCCTGAAAAAAAGCGACTTATTGACGTTACGAGAGAGTGTTTCTTTGAAGGTATAAAAGGAATTTGCGTGGGCAGTGCGCTCGGTGATATCGGTGCGCAGGTTCAGGCACATGCCGAAAAGAACGGCTACTCTGTAGTAAGAGATATGGTCGGTCACGGCATTGGCAGACAAATGCACGAGGATCCAAGCGTGCCTAACTACGGCAGAAGAGGAACGGGTGTCCGTCTTAAGCGAAACACTACTTTAGCTGTTGAGCCTATGATAAATATGGGCAGACACGAGGTTTTGGTAAACGGGCTCGAATGCGTAACAAAGGACGGCTTGCCGTCAGCGCATTATGAAAATACAATTTTGATAGGAGATAATGGCGTTGAAATATTGACGCTCTAATCCGAAAACGCAGCAAACGCACGCACAATTCTGATGGTGTAAAAGTGTAAACTTTTAACAAAAAAGGAAGAAGCTGAGAGCGTGCGGAAAAGGCAAATTAAAGTGGATAAAATCCACGCATAATGAATTGGAGGAATAAACTGTGTCAAAAGACGGTGTTATAGAGGCAGAAGGCGTAATACTCGAGGCGTTAAAAGGCGCGCAATTTAAAGTAAAGCTTTCTAACGGTTTTGTTATAACCGCCTACATTTCAGGAAAGCTCAAGCAGAATTACATTAAGATAATTCCGGGCGATTCCGTCAAGATAGAAATGAGCCCTTATGATTTGACTAAAGGTCGAATCGTCTGGCGTAGCAAAAACTGACAATTTTGTTAATTTACTTAAAATCGGAGGATTAAAAAATGAAAGTAAGACCATCAGTGAAA
>JAFVQT010000015.1 GCA_017504655.1 Clostridia bacterium
AACGAACTACCGATAGTATCTATGAGCTGTGGCTCGATGGGAAAGAAAAAGACAACGTTAATTACGGATATGGCACTCTCGCAGGAAGTAATGTTCAGGCAAAAAGCGTTTGACTTATTACAGAAAAACGATATGAAGTTTCCTAACTTCCCGTGGATATGCTTTGAACAAGAACTAAAGGCTTGTATGGAGCATAAAACCGTGTATAATCTCGCCACGATAAAAGAGTGGATAAAGCTAAAAAGAAAGCGTTTTGACAAGCATCAGAACGAGCATTTGCAACTGTATGGATATGACTATAAAAAGTATGGAACGGAGTATTACGACGGGCTACAAGTATCGACATTATTCGACATATTGGAGCGTTATGCACTCTTGTATTTTATCTACGTCATAGAAAGCAGTTTAATCGTAGCGAATTATTCTATCCGAACGGATAATATGTTGCTGGATAGTGTCAATTTTCCTATGTGGTACACCAACTTTTTCCCCGAACAATTAACTGATGGCAGACACTCTAAAATTTTGGATTTCGACACTTTAAGACTTGGTAAAAAGGTCATAGAAGAAAATCCGAACATAGGCAGTTTTGAGTTCGGCGTAGTGGTTATATCCGAAGTAGGTAAGGAGCGTGGCAACAATTTAGAGCTACGAGAAATGAAGAAAGGAACGGAGGAAACAAACCAAAAGAACGACCTTTTCAATGCTTGGCTAAAAATGTGTAGGCATTCTGCAACGGTGGATAATTTCCCGTTTATAAAGGTGTTTACGGACGAGCAAAGACCAGAATCGTGGGGTGCTGACGCTCGTGACCTTTGCGACGTAATACATATCGTTTCATCGGGTGAAACGAAACTTGCGATGCCGTTCTATACCATTGAAGATATGCTCTCGGAATGGGCATTTAATGGGTTTATAGGGCTGTATTACGATTTCCGTTTTAGGCGAGGTGACAACACGCTATTAGTCCATATTTTGAAAGCCCTGACGTCTTTTATATGGCGTAGGAATATGCGTATTTACAACAAATACGGGTATTCGATTTTGCGTATAGAAAAAGAACGTGGCACGATGGACGGCAAGATAGAAAAGAAGCGTTACTTTATTATGAGCAGAAAGATATATAGCCGCCGTTTTTCAACAGACTGTTTCAGCGACTATTTCAACGAGCTTGCGAAGAACACGAAAGTTGGTCTTGCGGATTACCGTGAGTACGCAACCGAAAAAGCCACCGTTGAAGAATTAAAACTACAAAACAGTTACTTTATCAATTCACTATACAAATAACGAGAAAAGGAGGACTGAATTATGTCATTTGGAGAATGTAAAGTATATAACGACGGTTCGCACTACATAGCAATACCGTATGTGCCTAACCCTCGAAAAAAGAAATGGAAACCACCGGAAGAAATGATAGTGGTTAAAGAAGAAGGCGTATCAGCGACTGAAATTATACAAACGGATAACGCCGAAAACCCTATAGAAACGCACGAAATCACGGAAAATGAGGTCGTGCCTTTTGGCGAGCCTGAAAATACGGATAAGCCCCAAGACGTGTCTGTAAAAAAGGCTAAAAAGGAACGAAAAATGACTCGTAAAGAGTTATTTGAAGAACTGTATCAGAAGCATATAAACGTTAAAAAGTCTAAGCGTAAAGAAATCATTATAGAGCAAATGCTCCCGTATTTCAAAGATAGAGAAACCACGTATTTATATGTAACGGCGCAGTTTGAACGAAAGCAACGAAATATCATTTGTAGGCGTGTAAGAATGACGAGGAAAATTAACTTGGCAGAGTTCAATTATTTTTGCACGTTTACCTATGACGACAAAAAACATACCGAAGATACCTTTAAGAATAAACTTAGAGGCTGTTTCAAGATGCTTTGTCACCGAAAGGGTTGGAAATATGCAGGCGTATGGGAAAGAGCTCCAGAGAGTAATAGGCTGCATTTTCACGGTCTGTTTTATATTCCTGACGGAACAATGCCCGGTGAACTGAAAGAGAAACGGGATTATAACACGAAGAAACACCGAATGCAGACAACGTATCAAAATACTTATTTCAATGAAAGATTTGGTAGATCTGACTTTGAGGAAGTGGATAGTAAAGCTATGCTTGGTGAATCTATTGCATATCTAACAAAGTATATGGAAAAAACAGGTGAAAAAATTGTGTATTCCAAAGGGCTACCACAATACTTCATATCTGACATTATGGACGAAGATATAGTCTGTACAATCGGGCAGGAGGATAAGAAACTTCTATTATTTGATGACTTTACTTGCTGGGACGAAGGTTGTTACATTGGGCCGGTCAGCCCTGAGGTGATACAACAAATGCGTAAAGCCAACTAAAAAGATAGTAGAAAAAGGTAGAAACGGTATTAAAAATGAAAAATCCAGCACGACGGTATTCGGCGAAAGATTTGGCAAGCGGCTCAGCGCCAAACTTCGCCTCCGTCTGTGCTTTCATTTTCCGTTTGTTTGATTGCTTTCTTTTTCGTGGCGTGTGCTTGTCGTGGCGGAGCGAAGCGACGCCACTTGTATCAAGACAAGCACACGCCACGGTTGCAATTAGTTAATTTTCCAAATTTTTTATTTATGATTTTTGAGATTAAAAATGAAAATAATTTTATTATTGATAATGGTAAGACCTTGATTTTATTTCATAAAAGTGGTATAATAGTTGCATAATCTTGAAAATGAGGTTTGTAGATATGGAGTTTAAGGATAAAGTTAAATTTGTGAGAGAAAAGCTCTGTTTGAGTCAGCAAGATTTAGCAAAGGCAACAGGTATTTCTTTTAATACTATCAATCGCTGGGAAAATGGTCTACGTAAACCTACTTATGTATTGCAAAGAAAATTCAATGAGTTTTGTGAAAGTAAAAATATAGTATTTAATGAATAAGCATCAGGCGAGGAATCTTAAATGTCAAATAATAAAGTCGATATAAAAGAAAATTATATTCGGGATTTAGACCAAGAATTGCTGTTGCTTCTTCTATTAGACCAAACAACCAAAAAGAATTTAATTTGGGCGACAGACAATTACAAAGCCTATGGTTATATGTCTTACGACTACATTACTGTGGCTGCTATTACAGGTTATCGTGGTTGCGTTATTAAACCCCGAATTGAAAAATCAAAAGCCGAGATACAAAAGCGTGTCAAGGATAAAGCAGAAGTGTTTACACCAGCTTGGGTTTGCAACGCACAAAATAATCTTGTGGATATAGCTTGGTTTGGATATCAACCCGTATTTAACGTTGAAACAAATAATCATTGGGATACTATAAAAACAAAAATTAGTTTTCCAGAAGGTAAGACTTGGCAGGATTATGTAAAGGCTAATCGTATGGAAATATCCTGTGGCGAAGCTCCGTATCTTGTTAGCAGATATGATTCAGTTTCAGGTGAGATTATACCGTTAGAAGATAGAATTGGCCTGTTAGATAGGAAAGTTAGAATTATAAATGAAAATGTAAACTCTGATGAAGAATGGTTAGAGTGGGTAAAATGGTCTTTCAAAAGCGTATATGGTTATGATTGGCAAGGCGATAACGTTTTATTGGCAAGAGAAAACTTATTGTTCACGTTTATTGATTACTACGTTGCTCGTTTCGGACAGCACCCTTCAACTAAAATTCTTTTAGAAATAGCAGAGATAATTTCTTGGAATATATGGCAAATGGATGGTCTGAAATTTGTGATTCCAAACAGTTGCCATTCTCAAAAACCAATACAAATGTCGTTGTTTGGTGATGAACCAGAAGAACCTTGTATTGGGTGTGTAAAAAATAGTATAAAACAACATAACGGAATTTATTGCAAAATAAAAGATTGGACTACGGGTAGAGCTAATAAGTTTGTTAATCTTATTGGGAGGAAATCATGAAAAACCAATTTCATTCAACATTTGAATATAAGTTAATATATGTTTTTCGTATAAATGATGAAAACCACAAGAATTTAGTAAAAATCGGTGATGCGACAATTCATACTGATTGCTCTTATGATGCCCTTGTGCCTAATTGTAAAGAATTAAATCAAGCGGCAAAAGCCAGAATCAATACATATACTTCTACCGCTGGTATTGTTTATGAATTATTGCATACGGAAATTGCTATTAGGGTTAAAAACGGTCAGCTCAAAGCATTTAGAGATAAGGCTGTTCATAGTGTTCTGATTAGATCGGGCGTTAAACGTCATTTATTCCCAACGGAAAGTCAAGGACAAGAATGGTTTGAAACGGATTTAGCTACGGCAGTACGTGCCATTCAAGCTGTCAAAGATGGTATGTCTTCATTAAATTCCGAAGATATATCACAGGATGATTCGCCTATAATTTTTAGACCAGAGCAAAAGAAAGCAATTAAAGATACACTTGCGCAGTTCAAAAGCGGTAATAGAATGCTTTGGAACGCAAAAATGCGTTTTGGTAAAACGCTCTGTGCTCTTGAAGTAGCAAAGCAAGCAGATTATAAGAAAATTCTTATATTTACACATAGACCAGTAGTTAGTGACGGTTGGTTTGATGATTTTCATAAGATTTTCAAAGGAACTACATATAAATTTGGCTCTAAAACTAAAGGTGAAACAATAGAAACACTTATCACAGAAGATTGTCCTTTTGTGTATTTTGCTTCTATTCAAGATTTACGTGGTTCTGCTGCTGTTGGTGGAAAATTTGATAAAAATGATTACGTCTTTTTAATCGACTGGGATTATATTATCGTTGACGAAGCACACGAAGGAACGCAAACAACCTTAGGACAAAAAGTTTTAGAGGCAGTTTTAAGCAATAATCCTAAAAAAACTCCGAAGTTACTTGAACTTTCAGGAACACCTTTTAATCTTCTTAATGATTTCAAGCAAAGTGAAATTTATACTTGGGATTACATTATGGAGCAAAAGGCAAAAGCCGAGTGGGGTATCAATCACTTTGGTGACTCTAACCCGTATGAAGAATTGCCACAACTTGAAATATTTACATACGATTTGGATAAGCTTATTCCGGGCTTTATTGACGTAGAAGATAGTGCCTTTAACTTTAGGGAATTTTTCAGAACTTGGACGGGAGATATTAAAAAAGATTACAGACCTCTTCCAGAAGGCGCAAATATTGGTGATTTTGTGCATAAAGATGACGTTAATGCTTTTCTTTCTTTATTATGCACAAGTGATGAATATACAAATTTCCCTTATTCTACCGAAGAGAACCGTTCTTATTATAGGCATACATTGTGGATGCTACCGGGCGTGAAAGAAGCCAAAGCTCTTTCTGCTTTAATGCACGAGCATCCTGTGTTTGGTAACGGACAATTCTTTAAGATTGTCAATGTTGCTGGTGACGGTGATGAAGAGCAAAACTACAAAGATGCTTTAGATGCTGTTAGAACTGCTATTGGTGAGAATCCAGACGACCATTATACAATTACCTTGTCTTGTGGCAGACTTACAACCGGTGTTAATATTCCTGAATGGACTGCGGTATTTATGCTTGCAGGTTCTTTCTCTACGTCCGCAGCAAATTATTTGCAAACAATATTCAGAGTACAAACTCCTGCAAATATCAATGGTAGAATGAAAACACATTGCTCAGTGTTTGATTTTGCTCCTGATAGAACTCTTAAAATGGTAGCAGAAGCTGGTCATTTATCATTAAGAACGGGCAACGTTGGTAATGATAGAATATTGATGGGTGAGTTTTTGAATTTCTGCCCTGTTATTTCGATATCGGGTTCAAATATGTCGCCTTATAATGTTGATAGCTTGTTACAACAGTTAAAGAGAGCTTATACAGATAGAGTTGTAAAAAGCGGTTTTGAGGATACACATATTTACAATGATAATCTTCTTAGACTTGACGATATTGACCTTCAAGATTTTGAAGAATTAAAGAAAATAATTGGTGCAACAAAGCAAACCAAGCCTACGAGTGAAATCGTAATAAATGATACAGGCTTGACTGATGAACAGTATGAAGAATTAGCACGCATCGAAAAGAAGAAAAAGAAAGACTTAACGGAAGAACAAAAAGCACTTCTTGAAGAACGCAAGAAAAAACGTGATAATGCTCAAAAGGCTATGGATATTTTGCGTGGTATTTCTATAAGAATACCTTTAATGATTTATGGCGCAGATATTCCCGTTGATAAAGACATTACGCCTGATAATTTTGTGGATTTAATAGATGATTCCTCTTGGGAAGAGTTTATGCCAAATGGTGTAACGAAAGAAAAATATAGGCTTTTTGCAAAGTATTATGAGCAGGACGTCTTTGTTGCAGCTGCACGTCAAATTCGTCAGATGGCATTGTCAGCTGATGACCTTGCTCCCACTGAACGTGTTAAGAAAATTGCTGAAATATTCAGTATTTTTAGAAACCCAGATAAAGAAACGGTATTGACACCTTGGCGAGTAGTCAATATGCACCTCAGTGATTGTTTGGGTGGATATAGATTCTTTAATGAAGATTATACTGATACATTGGACGAGCCTGTATTTGTTGACCGTGGCACAGTAACAACAGATTTGTTTAAGAACAATGACGTTAGAATACTTGAAATAAATTCTAAAACTGGTCTTTATCCTCTTTATGTTGTATATTCTATATTCCGTCATAAAATGGATAGTTTATCTAAGTATGATTACGAGCATAGACCTATAGATGATATTTGGCGTGAAGTGGTTGAAGAAAATTTATTTGTTATCTGTAAAACTCCTATGGCTAAGGCAATTACGAAAAGAACGTTGCTCGGCTATAAGAGAGGTAAAATAAATGCACACGCTTTTGATGATTTAATAAATCAATTAAAAGAGAAACCACAGCAATTTAGAGAAAAGGTATTAAGAGGAAGTTTTTGGAACAAAGGAGTGAGAAATATGGTGTTTGATGCAATAGTAGGCAATCCGCCTTATCAAGAAGCGGTTAGCAGTAGCGATTCCAATAGGTCATTAAGTAGGCAATTATTCCCTGAGTTTATGAAAGCCTCTATTTTGCTAAAACCTAAATATGCTTCTTTGATTACGCCTTCCCGTTGGTTTGCAGGTGAAGCTCAAGATGGTTCTTTTATATCTTTAAGAGAGTTCATTCAGTCAAATAACCATATTAAAAAAATTACACATTTTCCTGTTGGAAATGATGTTTTTGATAATGTAGTTATTAAAGGTGGAGTAAGTTATTACCTCTATGAAGAAGGATATGTTGGAGAAGTAAGTTTTTCAAATTCTCGAAACGGAGTATTGATAACTCAAGATAGACCGTTGTTTGAAGAAGGTTTGGATATTATTATCAGTAATAGTGATGATGTCGAATTGATTTCCAAAGTTACAAAAGAAGGTTTTGTATCTTTGACGACCATTACAAAAGGGAGAAATGCTTTCGGCATTATTGGAAAGCCCGAAGTATTACGTAAAATAATCCATAAAGAAAAATTTGTTGGTGCGGTTAAATTACAATGCAAAAACGAGGAGATTTATTGGGTTGAAGCAAAAGAAATAATTAAAAATGAAGATTTAATGAGAAAATATAAAGTATTTATCTCAAAATCGGCTGGAGATCCTTCAAAAGACGCAAAAGTAATTGGACGAGCTTATGTGGGCGAACCTTTTAGTGCTTGTTCCGATTCTTTGATACCTATTGGTGATTTTGACAATTTGCTTGAAGCAGAGAATTTACGGAAATACTTATCGACTAAATTTTTGCGATATATTGTAAGCATTTTGAAAGTTTCGCAGAACGTTACTCAAATAGTTTACAAATTTGTTCCTATGCAAGATTTTACGGCGCATTCTGATATTGATTGGACTAAATCTGTTGCAGAAGTAGATCAACAGCTTTATAGAAAATACAATTTGTCAGCGGAAGAAATTGCCTTTATTGAAGAAAAAATCAAGCCTATGGAGTAAAGCGTGAAATTTGATAATCTTCTTTTAGGAAATGGGATTTCAATAAAAATTTATAAGTTATTAGAAAAACAAGGAATATCTGTTATAAGTTTTTTTGACTATCTTGAATATTTTTGTGGATTAGAAGAACATAAAAGAGAAAGAAGGGATTTCTTCAAGATATATAGAGCATTGGTTTATGATGATGAAATTCCTCCTATGTTGAATTTTGTGGAAGAAACTTTTGAAGAAGCAAAAAGTATTGGTTTTGAAAGAATGATATCTTCTAAGGTATTCAAGAAACCGGAAGAATTAAAAAGGATAAATATGACCTTAGACCAATACGATAGGCTTATTAAAAATGTATCGTCATTCTATTTCCTAATCTTTAATTATTGGTATATAAAAAGAGTTCATAATATTATTGATTATAATGATGCTGCTATAAAATCTTTATCTGATGATATTAAAGCTCTTGTTGGCGGTGATGTTTATTCACTAAATTTTGATAAGTTGTTGGATAATTTTATCAATGTTAAGCACATTCACGGTTTATTTGTTGATAAGATGGAAAAATATCAAGATATAGTGTCTTGTATGACAAGTTCGACTTCTTTTCTATACAAATTTTTGTTTGAAACAAATGGCTATGCTAAACTATTTGCGATGAATCAATTAAAAGCTAATAGTGTCGCTAATTTTGATTATGATTTTTTGTTTGGGGATAAAGACTTTGGCGACTTGCTAATTTATGGCGTTTCTTTTGGTTTATCTAATATAGTTCCGCAGGAGTTAAAATGTAAGTATGAGGACTTTTATCTGACTAATTGCGTAGAAGGACATATTCTGGTGAGGCTAAACGCTTTGTATCAAATGAAAAAAGTTAAATCTATTACAATAGCGTGTTATTCAGAAGAGGATAAAAGCAATTATCAAGAATTGTTCAAGTTTTGCGATTGTAAAGAAATAATTTCTTACGTAAAATGTTCTGATTTGTTTTAACTGTAATATAACATAAAACAGCCGAGATTGATTTTTCAATCCCGGCTGTAATTTTATTCAAATAACTTATCGAAATAGCCACTATTCCAAGAGTCTTTTCTTAATTTTAGATATCGTTCTACGATTTCTTTATCAAATTGCAAATTATGGTGTTTTAGCATAATATCTGCGACTATTTCATTTTCTTTATCTGAGATTCCTTTGCATTTAAGGTCTTTTGCGTTTGAATAATTTAAGAAAATTAAACATTCGTCATATAATTTTTTGTAGTCTGGGTTTTCTAATAGATTTAAGTTAGCTCTTAGATAACCAAAAATTCTTGTAATAAAGCTACGAGGTTTTTTAATATTTGTATTTGCTAATGCAAAAAGTAAAATTTCAGCTTCAAGGTTTTTTAATAATTTTTTATTTTTCACAAGTAAACCTATCAATATAATTCGTAAGTTCCCTTATATAAGTTAGTATAAGGCTTTTTATGCTTATGTGCATAAAGTAGGGTGTTATAAGCTCCGCCGTAATGAGTAGAAACATAGCCAATAACATAGTCGGCATTGTTTACCATCCATTCATTACGTTTCGATATAGCGAATTTTAGTGGTACACTTTCAATTTCGGGGTAAAGAATCTCGTCATATTCTTTTTCAAAATAATCTTTTCTATCGTTAAGCCATTTGTTCAAATAGGGCGTAACGAAAATAACCCTTGCGTCTGGGTGTTGTTCCTTGAAT
Source organism: Clostridia bacterium (assembly GCA_017504655.1). GTDB lineage: Bacteria > Bacillota > Clostridia > Christensenellales > Borkfalkiaceae > UBA10281. The sequence goes on from JAFVQT010000015.1 coordinate 9,625, forward strand.
TTCTTTGCACAATCTTTAGCAAAATAATCAAAGTTGCCGTAGCCACCAAGATAAAAGTCGATTTGTTGACCTTTAGATATTTCTTCTAAAAGGCTTAATAATCGGCTTTCGTCGTCCTGCTCAGCTCTAAAATTTGAATGTCCGCAAAAAGTGATAATCATACGGTTTCAACCCTTCTATGAAAGTATACATACATATTATAGCATATTCAAATGAAGAAAGCAATCTATAAGGAAGTATCCATTCTTATATTTTGTATTTGAAAAGAATATAATAATTATGGAAGTGTTCTTCCGTATGTATTCTTTCGGAGGTGAATTGTGACTGTAAATGATGCTGTTGCTAAGAGAGTTACTCAGTTGCTTGCAGAAAAGAAAATGACACAGTACCGTTTAGAGCAGCAATCTGGGATACAACACGGACACATGCAGTGGATTATGAGTGGTAAAAGCAGAACCGTTACGCTATCAACTGTAATGATGCTCGCAAACGGTTTTGGTATGACTGTAATCGAGTTTCTGAATAATGATATGTTTCTTTTTGAAAATCTTGAAGTAGAATAACTAACATAAAAATAGCCCAGAGGTCTTACGATCTCCGGGCTATTACTTTTTTATACGGTTTGCGTTATGTCGGGTATATAAATCTTTTCCCCAACTATAATTGCGTGGTATTCAACGTTCCCAACTCTGTAGGTAGTGGGGATAGGCTTGCCTTTTGCGTTAGCTCTAAGTATGTATTTATCTGAAATCTCGGTATCTTTTTCAAAGTTTCCATCTAAAAACTTTTCTTCATTACCGACTTCAAGTATCTTAAAGCCTCGTTTTACAAGGTCTGCTGAAAATTGCCACAATTTGTCGAAAAGTCCGTTACTATCCATAATAACGGAACAGTCAATTTCTGGGTGATAAGCTGTAATTCTAAAGTAATTTGCCATATTTTAATTCCTCCTTAGGCTGCTATTTTCTTCATTTGACGTTTAGCGTATGGTAGCCACTTATGATGAACGAAGGAGAGTATTTCTTCTGATGGTTTCGTGTCGTGGTCGCCATAACACTGTAAAACTTTCTTTTCTTTTATCGAGTATTCCACTGTAACAAGAGGTGTTTCGGGGCTTTCTTTAGTTCGTATGAAGAATATAAGAGATTTTTCATCAACAAATTTTTGGTCGTAACCCATACCACCTACACAGTGGTGTAAAAGCCTGCCTTCATTTTTAAGGTCAGTAGGCGATTTGGCAATAATGCAAACAAAGCCGATTTTATCAAATTCCAAAGCTCCGTATTTTTCAGCAACGGCTCTGAAATTATCGTAAAACTGTTTTCTGTTTTCTTCATCACGTTTAGCTTGTTCGCTACGATATTCGTCAGTTCGTATATCGTGCCAACGTTTGAAATCGTGAGGGTAGCGGTTTTTCTCAATACTCATATCAATTCCCAAGTATTCACACGCTCTTTTGTAGTCGTTATAGCTGTAAAAGTTCGTTTTCTGCTTTTCGATATAAGCAAGGAATTTATCCGTTTCGCCCTTCACGAAAGCACGTAAGTTTTCAAGCGAAGAAGCGTGGTAAAATTCTTTACGTTTGTTTTGTAGTTGTTGCAAAGATTGAAAATCTTTTTTCGTCTTAAACGCATCAATAATAACTTTTATGTCGTATGGTGCATATCTCAGACTTAATCTGTTTTTGCCGAGCCATTTTCTAAAGGCTTTGCTTTCTCTTGCGAGCTTCAATATCTGTTTGCTAAGAGCAATATTGGAAAGACCGAGTTTTGTTATAAATTCGACTTCGGGATATTGTCTATAAGTCCTAAGATATTTCAAAGTGTTTTCGTAAGAATAAAGCTCAACGGCGCTATATCTAAATTCGGGGATAGTAGTGATATATTCTGGGTTTATTCTTATAGCAAAAGGATCGAAAGCCTTTTCAGGGGTGCATCTATACCATTTGCCATCTTCATACCAAGAACGTTGTTTAGTCAAGCCCATATCATACCAGCCGACCATATAACCGGCGATATAATGACATTCAATATCTCTTGCAAAGCATTCGTTAGAATCTACACCGTGAACGGCAACCTGCTTTAAGTAAACTTGTCCTTGATAGCTTCTTGCAGCAACCGTTACTTTGACAAGCTCACCGTCATTTTTAGTAAAGTAGGCGTAAAAGCGTTTTTGATTATATGCAAGGTTACGGCTTTTATCCAGCTTTATTATTTTCTTTGCTATGTATTTGGGAATAGGCTTAATTTTATCAATTTTCATATCAATTACCTCGCAATTATGTCCTTTCCAAAGATATTTAAGAGCCAATCAGGTACTTTCAAAGACGGTCTTTCAATCTCGTGAACTTCACCGTTTTCGTCAACGTAAGTAAATTCGTCAATCCAATGCTTTTCAGGCTCTTCCGTCTTTTTAACTCGTTTTTCCAATACCTGAATATCGTCTTCCTTTTCAACGATTACAATGTCGTAATTGTAATGTAATTTAAGGAAATACTTTTCAGAGCAGTGATAGGGGAAACCAACCATAGGAACACGGCTTTCTAATCCGCAATCACGTCCCGTAAGGGTTAATTCCAGCTCGTCTGCTATGAGTTTTGCATTATCGCCTAAAACTTCATAAAAGTCGCCTAAACGATAAACAACGATAGAGGATGGGTATTTGCTCTGTATATCTAAATACTTGCTATAAAACGGACTTAAAGGCTTTGCAGGAGCAGGTTTAATTTCTTCTTTGTGAAGTTCAGCCATAATTTCCTGTATTTCTTCCTCAGACGGCATATCGTCATCTTCGTCAACCGTCGTTTCTGTTTTGATGGTAGGTAAGGTGTCCGTTTCTTCACCGTTAGCGGCAATCATATCAAAGAGAGAAAACTGTGCTTGAGGTTCAGCTTTCTTTTTCGGCGCAGGAGTAGTAACGGTGGTAGTGGTTTTTGCTTTTTTAGTTTCTTTCTTAGGCGGTGTATATGGCGTTCCGTCAAGGTTGAAATAATTACCTTCGATAGCATCTTCTTCAAAGAAGTGTATCAGCCAGCCGAATACGACCATATCATCAACGTAAGTTCCAATAGCACCTTTATCAGCCAACTTCTTAGCTTCTTCAAGTGCGTATTTCATAAAACCTTTAAGGTCTTTTTTCATAATGAGCGTAGTTCCGTCTTTTTCAACGGTAACGCCGTTATTGATTTTTTCTGCAAGGACGTCGCTTGCATTTTCTTCTAAATATTTCAAAAGGCGTAATTCGTCGTTTCCTTTTGTTTCAAGATTGATTTTCATTTAATTACCTCCAGAATTTATTTTTATATATAGAAAAAGCCCTTTCATATTTCAGAAAGGGACTTCACGCCAGATACCTCTAATAACCTCTTTTCGAGTAATGGGGAATATCTGCCATTTAACGTTTATAATTGGCTTGCCGTTATCATCAGGCGGTGGATATTTGTAATACATTTCTTTAATCTGTTTCGCCTGTTGATAAGTTCTTGTTTTGAACCTATGTACGTACTTTTTTCTTTTTACGGGATAACATACTTTATAACCGTATGGATTGTTTAGATTAGGCTTCATAGGCGATCACCTTAATCATTTTCAGCGAATACGGCAGTATTTTCACTTAGAGCCAAGTAATAATGCCCGTTTCCGCAGTTTCTATATTCTTCTGAATACCACGCCTTTTTAAGTTCGGGATTGTATTCAAAGGAAACGTCATAACTAACGGTAACGCTTTCGCTGTGTTTTTTCTTTTCGGCTAAAGCTCTACGGATATTGTCTTTAATGATAGCGTTATCCCATTTGCCAAAATACATAGATTTCAAAGTGCATTCCGACAATTCCCAGATATAATCGGTAATAATATGTTCTTTACCGTTTTCATCGGCTCTTATCATAAAAGGGTATTTTGCTTTAACGCTGCTAACAAAATCCATATAATTTTGTTCGCCTTTTTCTTTGTTGTATCTATCGCAAGCCCAATATTCTTCGTAAATACGGCGTTTTTCTTCTAACGAAACGTAGTTATATAGGTTTTCCCATATCGCTTGAAGATTGTGCCAAAGGTCATTTTGCTTGCATAGAGCAATAGCCTTTTTAAGACGCTTTTTCCATTTATCGTTTTCTGTTAAACCCGTTTTCGTTTCTTTAATTTCGTAGTAATTAAAGAATTGAGTAGGGCTATACCTCCAGCCACGTGTTTTACGTTTTGGAGCTAATACGAAGTAACTACCGTCTGATTCAATTACAAAACGGTATTCCTTATTGTCGTGTAAGTTAATTGCGATTTTCTTATCCATTGTTTTCACTCCTTATAATTCCATATTTGTCATCTGCGTAGAATTGACAGTTATACCAATTAAAAATGGCGGTGCATTTCACACCACCATATTCGACGATATAATTAACGTTATCTTTCTGTTCCAATACTGTAATTTCTCTCATTTCACCGTTAAGTGAATGTATATGTGCTAAAGCGGGGTAAGGTGTCATTGATTGCCTCCTTTGCTTAAAGTAATTCCAAGCTCCTGCATATCTTCTTCGGTTATGCCGATAGCTTCTTCAAACCACTCATATTCATTATCTACTTCATTTGCGAAGAAATCGCTGCATTCATCTTCAATCCAAATGATTGCATTGTATAAGAGCGTTCTTAATTTATCATTTTCCATAGTGATAGCTCCTTATATTTCAACGTTGTTTATTTCTTGTGCAAGGCTAAAGCCTATTTTCACGCCCTGAATAAAGGCATATTCTTGATAATCCGAGTATCTATCAGCGTAATGCGTTAAAAATTCTTGGAAAATTTCAAACTGTTCTTTAGAAAGCATTTTTTCTAATTCATCAAACAAATCACTTTCTTTATCAGAACGCTTTTTATTAGGCTTTTTGTTAGCAATATCTATTTGTCCGTAATATAACTTAGTAAGTAAATTATCCATATTTAATTCTCCATGATTTTTCCTTATTTATCATTTTCATTTATTGCACCTCCAAAATTCTCAGTTCAATAAACGTGTGTAAATACCAATCTAATTTACAAGTGATATTCCACCAAAGTTCGTGTTCCTGTCCGTCAGAGTGGATAGGGGAACAGTCAAGTTCGTAATTGTGCTGTAAAACGCCATTTTCAAAAGCGTTTGCTACCCAGCTATTATCTGGTTTCTTTTCAGCTTCAATCATTTGGTTATAGCGATTTACAGCCTTCTCGTAGGTGTCAAAGCATTCAGTATCAACACCGTCGCAATCATCTGTAGAGTATTGCATCATTACTAAATAGATTTTTTTCATTGTTTTGCTCCTTATTAAGATTTTCTTATAGCTTCCTTTCTTGCCTTATATTCAAAGAATTTCGTATCTCTTTTGAGTATTTCGTCAAGTTCAGGACGGCTTTCTTCAAGGTTTCTACCTATGCAAGCGAGTATAAGCATATTCGTATTACGCTCTAAAACTCTATCAAAGGCGTAATCCAAAAGTTCTCTTATTTCCACGCTTTCGTGTTCGCTCAAACGATTGTAGTAGTAGAGGACACAAAGGATAGTATCTAATTCTTTTAAGTTTCTCATTTTAATAACTCCTTCCGTTTAATGCTCGTGCTAAGCTGTATAGCATTTCTTGTATCGCATCAGCGTCATCAATAAGCGTTCTAATAGATTGCGGAACGCCTCTGACTGATTTTCTGCACTCAACCCACATTTCAGCGTGTTCGTCTGCATCGAAATCATCAGCGTATTGGTCAACTTCTTCTGCGAAGTTTCGTTTTGCTACAGCAAAGAAAAAATCTTCGCCGGCGGGAGAGTATTGACAAACGTCAACGTCTTTTTCATATTCCCGTAGTGTCCAGCCAAGATTTTCACAGATTTTTCTATGTTTGTTATTCATTTTTTTCGCTCCTTGTATAGTTGTTTTCAAGGGCAATATATTTTTTAACACCGTAAATACCATCACGGCACATAATGCCGTCTATATAGTTGCGTATTTCACTTTCGGTCATCATTTTGTCTTTATCACCACCTTTCGCTATGTAGCAGTCAATTATTGTTTTGACAGCCCAATCTATGACTTTTTCTTCCTCGTCATTAAAGGTATATTTTATGATGCCGTTTTCATTTTTAATTTCCATAAAAGCCTCCTTATGCAGTTCTACATAAGCCACCGAACTGTGACTTAATACCTATGCCACCAAATTCAGAAAGAGAGGAATCGTCTAAATTTTCAACGTAGGCGATAGGCGTTCCGTGTCTAAGGTCATCTCTGTCATAACCCCATTCGTCTTCGTGCTGGGAAACGTAGAGGTAGGCAAGCAGCTCGCCAAATTCCGTATAGTTGTGTATAACGTGGTAAACAACGGCGTTATATTCCTTTTCAAATCTTTCAACCAATGCTTTTTGATTATCGTCAAGCCAAAAGAGGATACCACCGTGTTCGGATTGATTGATAATGTCGTCTTTTTCAAACTCACGAATAACGTTTTCGTGTAATTTGAGCGTTCTCATTCTTGCCAATGCTTCTTGTTTTTGTAATGTTCTTTCCATAGTTTTAACTCCTTTTATTTTTAATAAAAAATTTAGATTCTTGATTGTATTGCTTAATAGCGTTTTTCTTGCTATAAAACATATATTGCCTTGTTCCAATGATGCCTGAGATAACCCAAGCACCTTGAAACGATTTTCTAATAAACGTGATATATCTCATAATCACCTCCGTATTTCAACAATTCCACCTGAGTATTCTCTAAAACCGTCATAGGACAGTTCTTCGCCATACCGGGCGTAGTCGATATAATTCTCAAGCCAATCAGGTATTTCGTGACAGCAGACGTCGTGAATAAAGTGGTGTCCTAAGTCATACCAATCAAAATCGGGGTAGAGGTACATATCGCTATCCCAATTTTCTTCATCTTCTTCAACACGGCGTTTCCATTCCTGATAACCTTCGATTTCACAAAAGATTTCAGCACGCTCGTATTTATCGTCATCGTCTAAAATGCCAGACTTTTTAAGCAGTTCAAATAGCGTTTGTGGGTGAACGTAATCCCAATTAACGCCGCTATCACAAGGAAAATTCTCAATGTCCTGTATGAAAAGCTCTTCATCAATACCGTCAAGCTCAAATCCCTGTGCTTTAAGTTCTTCTTCGATTTCTTCCCAATCTTCATAATTGTTCAGACAAATCCATTTAGAGCCTAAAGCTCTTTCGTTACACTCGTTATACGAACCCCAAGAGCCGATAACTATTTGAATATCGTTACTTCTAATCATCGTAATTACCTCCTTCGATAGCGATTTTTTCTTCGATACGGTCTTTTGCTTCTTCAAGCAATTCTTCTAAATCCATAATAGGCTTATCCATTAGTCGTTCACCTCCTCAAAGTCATCTACGTTAATGCGTGCATAATTTACACCATACTCAAAATAAAGACCTTCCTCGTCTTGAAGAAGGTCATATTCCACAAGGCTTATTTTGCCTTGATTAGTGATGGCTACAATTATTGTCTTTTTAGTTTCATTAAGGTCATAGATATTGAACGTAACGAAACTTTCACCATCGTGGTATTGAAATTCTTTTAAGTAAAATTTGTTTTTCATAATATATTAAACTCCTTTTTTAGTCTGCAATTTTGTACCAAATGTTGTATTCAATGGTAATTTCTCTTGTTTCTTTACTACCGTTTTCTTGTTCAAATTCAACTTCACGGATTTCGTAATAGCCACCTTTGTATTCCTTATTTCTGTTAGGGATAGAGTGGCAATCTTTGACGCAATCTTCAAATACCCTAATATACGGTGTACCTTTCTTGCTCATACAAGCAATTACCAAGTCTGTATCGGTTATATAACCAATACCTGTTAATTTGGAAATTTCACCTTTTACATACCTTGAAACTCCGTAAACTACTTTTTTCATTTTTTGAATACCTCCAAAATTATTTATTAGCCTTGCGGCAGGGGCTAAGTATCACTGAGAAAAGCCCGAATTTTGCAGTCTTATGTAGCGTCCCACGAAAGTCAACGAGAGAGGACAAAAATATTGCGTGAGTATAAAAAAAGAGCTAAGCTCATAATCGAGCCTAACTCTTGAAAGTATATATAATGTTTTAAGCCATATTTTTTCCCGTTTACTTTCGCTTTTATCTGTGATACAACGACACAAACGCAAGGCAATAATTTTGGAGAAATTAAAAGTGCGAATAAGGTAGGTAATCTCTCTTTACTTCTCAATATTCCAAGAATGCAAGGGTGCAAGAATATCAAGAATTTCAATAGGTGTTCAGTTGAGGTCTTTAACGGGTGCGTTCTCTTGTTGCTCAAATTTAAAAATCGTAAAAATCCCTAATAGTGTAACTAAAATAAAAAAGTCTGCGTTTTTATATTGTTCTAGTTTAACAAGCATAGTAATACCTAATAGTGTAAGAACAATGGGTGAAAGAGCGTTCTCTTCTTGCCCCAGTTTAACAAGCGTAGAAATAAGCGAAAGTGTAACTACAATAAGCAGAGATACGTTTGTGGGTTGCTATAAGTTGGCTATTTATTATAATGGTGACAAAATACCAAGAGGTTTCGAAAAAGGATGGGATTGTGATCGCCCTGTTTACGTAAAGCGCAATGGCGCGTGGGTGCAGGTTAAAAAGACGTTTCTTGGCGGTTGGAAGCCGGTAAACTAATAAAGCACAAATATATATTATATAAATAATGTATACAGAGGAAGAAGAAAATGAGTAACGGAAATATGTGCTGCGAAAAATGCGGCGGCAATTTAACACTTAAGGGTGACGTTTACGTATGCCATTATTGTAATAGCCAGTACGCAGATGTAATAATAGAAAAAGCATATAAAAAGCTCGAGTTTTCTTTAAGGGAAAAGTTTGGTGATATAGTTCAAGAAGAAATTGTAAAAAGGGAGCAGGAAAAATTCCTCCCCCTTCTTCGCCAATTGTGGGAAAAATCTCAAGAAAAATATATCGACAGCAAGGCAATTCTTTCAATCTGTAGCAAAATAAAAGATATTTATCCCGATCACTTTTTAGCCAATTTTTACGAGGTGGCAAATAGCGGAACGGTTGCTCAAATCAACGAATTTTTAAATGCTATCGACGTTAAAGAAAATGCGATTTTCGTTGAAGACGTAGTAAGCTTTTTGGTAAAGTCACTCGAAATGGGCAACGTGGCTTCGCTTAACTATTTGGTAGAAAGGGCATATAAAAACACTAATATGGCAGAATTTGAGTCTTATTCAACAATGATAGAATCCGAGGCTCAAAAGGTAAACTCGGGCTTGTATAAAACCGACCTCCCGAGGGACGTTTTTATTGCCTATTCCAGCAAGGATTTACCCGAGGTTTTAAAGCTTGTTGAGGTTATCGAGTCGCAGGGGCTGACCTGCTTTTTAGCAATGCGAAATTTGCGCCACGGCAGGGGCTCGGTTGCAAATTACGAGGCAGAAATACAAAAAGCAATAGATAATTCGGGTATAGTAATCTTTATTTCTAGCCGTAATTCTCGTTGTTTAGATTGCGATGCAATAAAAGTAGAAATACCATACATAAAAAAGAAAGATTTAGAAAACATACCTTTGGGCTATAAAAACAACTATGCAGACGTAAGGCTTTTAGGTTATAAAAAGCCACGTATTGAATATCGTTTAGATAACGCCCCAACAATTTTAGCCGATAGAATATTAAAAGAATTTTTCGCAGGGCTTGAATACACAAAGTCGGTAGACGATACCTTAGAGCGCATTGCAAGCATTTTAACCGACGGCTTTGGCTCTCGCAATTTAGAAGAGAAAGAACAGCCTGTTAGAGGGTTAACTGAAGAAGAATTAAGAAAAATGCTTGAGCAAATGCAGGCAGATGAAAAGCGCAAGGAAGAAGAAAGGATAGCCGAAGAAAAGCGCAAAGCCGAGGAAGAGGCAAAAAGACTTGCTGAGGAAAAACGTAAAGCCGAGGAAGAGGCAAAAAGACTTGCCGAAGAAAAACGTAAAGAAGCAAAAAGGCTTGCCGAAGAAAAGCGCAAAGCTGAGGAAGAGGCAAAAAGGCTATCAGAAGAAAGGCACTTGGCAGAAGAAAAACGTCTTGCTGAAATAAGGCTTGCTGAAGAAACAAAACGTGATTGCATAATCAAAAATGGCAATTTATTGAAATATGAAGGTGTAAACACGAAAGTTGTAATACCCGATTGTGTAACAAAAATAGATGTTTCTGCGTTTTGTTATTGCAGAAGTTTAACAAGCGTTGTTATTCCCAATAGCGTAACGAGTATTGGTGAGGGGGCGTTCGAAAGTTGCGACAGTTTAACAAGCGTATATTATACCGGTGAAATAGAGGATTGGTGCAATATTACGTTTAGTAATTCTTCTGCAAACCCATTAAATAACGGAGCAAGCTTATATATAAATAACCAGCTTGTAACCGAATTAGTTATCCCAAATACTGTAACAGAGATAAAATCTTATGCTTTCTATAATTGCGGCAGTTTAACAAGCGTTGTTATTCCCAATAGCGTAAAGAGTATTGGTGAGGGGGCGTTCGAATATTGCGACAGTTTAACAAGCGTAGTAATAGGGGATAGCGTAACGAGTATTGGTAGTTCTGCGTTCTCTGGTTGCTACAGTTTAACAAGCGCAGTAATAGGGGGTAGCGTAACGAGTATTGGTACTTATGCGTTCTATCATTGCGAAAGTTTAACAAGCGTAGTAATAGGCGAAAGTGTAACTACAATTAGCAGAGATACGTTTATGCTTTGCTATAAGTTGGCTATTTATTATAATGGTGACAAAATACCAAGAGGTTTCGAAAAAGGATGGGATGGTGAACGCCCTGTTTACGTAAAGCGCAATGGCGCGTGGGTGCAGGTTAAAAAGACGTTTCTTGGCGGTTGGAAGCCTGTAAAATAATAAAAAGTAATTATATATTATTATAAAGGAACGTCAAATGATTGGGCAAAGATTTCAATTGGTATAGGAAATGAACAATTAACCCAAGCTACAGTGCACTATACAGAAAACAAATAAATTTAGCCCTTTTAACGTTGTGAAAACCTTTTTTGGTAAATCTAACGATAAAAAGCCTTAATGATAAGCAAAAATAATATTAAAAAAATCAACAAGTGTCAGGCTAAAATGCTTGACACCTTGTTTTTTATGGTGTATAATGTGTAAGGTTAAAATGCTTGACAGTAGGAGATGTTTATGTCTATAAAAGACGGAGTGTATTACGCAGAGCTTTATAGCGAATACAGCAAAACTCTTACCGAAAATCAGCGTTCGGTATTTGAAATGTATTGTATGTGCGATTTGTCGCTCGGTGAGATTGCAGAGATAAAAAACGTTTCTCGCCAAAGCGTTGCCGATACCGTTACTAAAACGAAAAAGCTTCTTGACGAATTAGAGGCAAAGCTTGGCTTTGTTGCTAAAAAAAATGCTGTTTACGCACTTATAGCCAAGCTTAACGATAAAAACGCCGTAGAGATTGGCGAAAAAATCAAAAGTGTATTAGGAGAAGACTGATGGCTGTTTTTGCAGGTTTGTCAGAAAAACTCAATCATATATTTTCTAAGATGACCAAAAGGGGCAGGCTTACCGAGCTTGAAATCAAGCAGGCAATGAGAGAGGTAAGAATTGCTCTTTTAGAGGCAGACGTTAACTTAGCCGTCGCAAAGGATTTTATTGCAAAGGTAAGCGAAAAGGCTGTAGGTCAAGAGATTTTAAAAAGCTTAAGCCCCGCTCAGCAGGTTATAAAAATTGTAAACGAAGAGCTTACCGAGCTTATGGGCTCAACCAACAGTAAGCTTATAGTCAGCTCAACGTTGCCAACGGTAATTATGATGTGCGGCTTGCAGGGTGCGGGTAAAACCACTCTTTGCGGTAAGCTTTCTCTTCATCTTAAAAAGCAGGGCAAAAAGCCATTGCTGGTAGCGTGTGACGTATACCGTCCTGCAGCTATTAACCAGCTTAAAATAGTAGGCGAAAAAGCCGGTGTAGAGGTTTTTGAAAAAGGTCAAGGTAACCCTGTTAAAATTGCCGAAAGCGGTGTGGAGTATGCTAAAAAGTTCGGCTATGACACCGTTATCGTTGATACTGCAGGTAGACTTCATATCGACGAGGAACTTATGCAAGAGCTTGAAAATATCACAAAGGCTATCCGCGTTGACGAGATTTTGTTAACGGTAGACTCAATGACAGGTCAGGATGCCGTAAACGTTGCAAAGACCTTTAATCAAAGGCTTGCCGTTTCGGGCGTAGTGCTTACTAAGCTCGACGGTGATACGCGTGGCGGTGCTTGTCTTTCTATAAAAGCGGTTACGGGCAAGCCGATAAAATTTGCCTCGGTTGGCGAAAAGCTCACCGATTTAGAGCCCTTCTATCCCGATAGAATGGCAAGCCGAATTCTCGGTATGGGTGACGTGCTTTCACTTATAGAAAAGGCGCAACAAACCGTTACCGAAGAGCAGGCTTTAAAAATGGAGAAAAAGTTTAAAGAAAACTCTTTCACCTTAGAAGATTATTTAGAACAGTTTTCAATGCTTAAAAACATGGGTGGTGCTAAAAGTCTTTTAGAAATGCTCCCCGGTATAGGCAACAAGGTTAAAATAAGCGACCAAGACATAGACGAAAGAAAAATCGAGCGTAACAAGGCCATAATTCTATCAATGACGCCAAAAGAAAGGCGCGACCCTTCTATCATTAACTATTCAAGAAAAAACCGAATAGCAAAAGGTAGCGGAACAACCGTTCAGGATATCAATCAGCTTATAAAGCAGTTTGAGCAAACTAAGCAGATGATGAAGATGATGAGGGGTAAGCGTGGGGGTTTCCGCCTTCCATTTTAAAGGCTTATCTACTTCGTTTGCCTGCGTTAACTGTTTCGCCCTCAAAACCTTGGTGACCAGCGAGGTCTACCAAGTCTTTTCGGGCTCACGAGCCTTGGCAAACTCGCATCTAATCCTTTAAAAACTTTAAAGGCTTATATACTTCGCACACCTTCGTTTACTGTTTTGCCCTCAAAACCTTGGTGTGCTCGCATCTAATCCTTTAAAACACACATTGTAAATATAATAAGAACAAGTAAAAGCGCATGTAAATGCTTTTAATAAACGGCTTAAAGCCAAAAATAAATAAGTAATATTTTTAACGGAGGAAATAAAAATGGCAGTAAAAATGAGATTGACCAGAATGGGTGACAAGAAATCTCCTACCTACAGAATCGTTGTTGTAGACAGCAGAAAGGCAAGAGATGGCGAGTATATCGATAAAGTAGGTCACTACAACCCAACGGCAAACCCTGCAGAGGTTGTAATCAATACCGAAAAGGCTAAAGATTGGCTTGCTAAAGGCGTTCAACCTACTGAAACCGTAAGATCTCTTCTTTTAAACGCCGGCGTTATCGAGAAGTCTGACAAGTTGTCACCTTCTAAGACTAACCCAAAGAAGAAAAAGAAGTAATTAAGGAGCAAAAATGTTAGAACTTATCAAATACGTTGTAAACCAATTTGCTGAAAATCCTGATGAGATTGAATACTTGGTTGAGGAAAAAGGTAATACGGTTGACGTAACTGTTGTGTTAAAAGAAAGCGATATGGGTAAGGTTATCGGCCGTCAAGGCAAGATTGCCAAGGCTCTTCGCACGATTGTAAGTGCTGCATCTAAAAAAAGCGGCAAAAGATACAATATCGAAATTAAAGGCAAAGACGAAATTTAATTGAAATGCGTAACAAGGGGCTGTTTCACAAAGACACAGCCCTTTTTGTTAAAGCGCTATTACCGACAAAAGTCGGTCTATAAGCTGATTATTTAACAATTATGAATAAAATTGAAATTGGCGCGGTGGCAAAACCGCAAGGAATCAAGGGCGAGCTTAAAATTAAGCTTTTTGCCGATAGCTTTGATTCGGTTAAAAACGTAACCGAGGTAGAAATTAATTCGGTTGTATATAAAGTAGAAAATTTCCGTTCGATATCAAAGGAAGAGGCTATTTTAAAGGTCGAGGGGATTGATGACAGGAACTTTGTAGAAACCTTGCGAAGATGTGAGGTTTATGCAGACAGAAGTCAAATTGTTTTAGAAGACGGCAGATTTTTTATTACCGACGTAATAGGCTGTGAGCTTTATTTAGACAGCGGTAAAAAAATCGGTACGGTCAGAGATATAGTCAGCGGTAACGTAGACTACTACTATATCGATACCTACGAGGGTAAAGCAGTTTTTCCTCTTATTCCCGCTTTAGACGTTGATATAGACGTAGAAAATAGAAAGGTAACCGTAAACGCTAAAAAATTTACGGAGGTCGTTATGTATGAGGATTGATATTTTAACTCTTTTCCCCGAAATGTTTACTCCGCTGACCGAGAGTATTATCGGTAGGGCAGTAAAGTCAGGCAAGGTTGAAATCGTCGTAACCGATATACGCGACTACACAGAAAATAAGCACAGAAAGTGCGACGATTATCCATTTGGCGGTGGCGCAGGTATGGTTATGACTCCACAGCCAATATATTCTGCAATACAAGCCGTTGACCCAAATCACGAGGCAAGGCGAATTTTTATGTCACCCAAAGGCAGAACCTTTTGCCAGCCAATGGTAAAAGAGCTTTTAGCATATGATAGAATTTTATTGCTTTGCGGTCATTACGAGGGTGTTGATCAAAGAGTTTTAGACCTTTGTATAGACGAGGAAATTTCGCTTGGCGATTTTGTATTGACGGGCGGTGAAATACCTGCAATGGCTATCACCGATAGCCTTTGCCGTTACGTTGGCGGTGTAATTTCCGATGAAAGCCTGTCAGAAGAAAGCTTCACGGGAAACATGCTCGAATACCCTCAATTTACCCGTCCGCAAATCTTTATGGGTATGCAAGTGCCCGAGGTTTTGGTTTCGGGCAACCATAAAGAAGTCGATAAATGGAGAAAAAACGAGGCGAAGAAGTTGACTGAGAAGCTTCGCCCCGACCTTTTAAAAGACTGATATACTTCACGCACCTGCGTTTACTGTTTCGCCCTCAAAACCTTGGTGACCGGCAAGGTCTACCAAGTCTTTTCGGGCTCACGAGCCTTGGTGCGTTCGCATCTGAGCCTTTAATTTAAAGGCTTATATGCGTCGCAAAAGTGCGTTACTGCTTTGTCCCCCAAACCCCAATGACCAAAGAGGTCTATTGTGTCTTGTGTCACAAAGCGAGCCTTCTTTTGCTTGTATCTAATCCTTTAAATCTCACTTTGTAAGAGTTAGGCTAAATACACGGATGCAACGTCACGTTGCTGACCAACAAGGTCTATCCCATCCAATACCAATTTGTGAGCCTTGCCTACCTTGTTTCTCCCCCTTTAAATCTCACTTTGTAAGAGTTAGGCTAAATACACGGATGCAACGTCACGTTGCTGAGCCCTCAAATATTTTTGAGCTTTAACTAAAATTTTAACTTTAAAGGAAAAAACTATGCATATACAATGGTTCCCCGGTCATATGACCAAGGCTATGAGAAAAACTGAAGAGGACGTTAAGCTTTGTGACGGCGTAATTTACGTTTTAGATGCAAGGGCTCCTTTTGCATGTATAAATAATAAGCTTATGAGTCTTTTTAAAAATAAGCCCGTTGTGTATTGCGTTAATAAGTGCGATACGGTATCAGGTAAAGACGCGCAAAAAATTGGCGAGGAATTAAAGCGAAAAGGTATTGTTTACGAGCTTATAGACGGACTTTCTAAAAAAGATACAGAAAAATTGCGCTCTGCTTGCGAGAAGGTTATGAAAGAAAAGCTCGATAGAGATAAGGCAAAGGGAATAAAGCGTACGCTTAGATTTATGGTTGCGGGTATTCCCAATACCGGCAAGTCAACTATTATTAATACTATAAGCGGTGGCAAACGCGCAGAAACGGGTGATAAGGCAGGCGTTACACGCGCAAACAAATGGATAAGGCTTGGCAATTTTGACCTTTTGGATACTCCCGGCACGATGCCACCAAGCTTTGACAATCAAACCTATGCAAGGCATTTAGCTTATATCGGCGCAATAAACGACGATATCTTGGATATGGAGGAGCTCGCTTTAGAGCTGATTAAAGATTTAAAGGTGATTGCTCCCGAAAGCTTTAAAGAAAAATACAAGCTCGAAAATCTCGACAAAGAGGGAATTGAGCTTTTTGACGACGTTTGTAAAAAGAGGGGCTTTCTTCTCCGCGGAGGAGAGAGCGATTATACGAGATGCGCAAGGGCGATAATCGACGATTTCAGAAAACAGCGCATAGGCAAAATTTGTTTAGAGGTTACCCCTTATGACGGAGAAAACTAAAGAAAAGGTAGACTTTGACAAAGGCTTTTTAAAAGCAGGAGAAAAATATATAGTCGGTGTTGACGAGGTGGGGAGAGGACCTTTGGCAGGTCCAGTCGTATGCTGTGCAGTCATAATGCCGTTAGATGACGGTAAGATAATCGAGGGTATAAACGACAGCAAAAAGCTTTCCGAAAAAAAGAGAATTGTCTTAGACGAGGCCATAAGAAATACGGCTGTTGATTACTGCATTTGCGAGGTTTCACCCGAGGAAATTGACGAGATAAACATACTTCAGGCAACAAAGCTATGTATGAAAAAATGCATCGACGGATTAAAGGTAAAGCCACACGTTGCTCTTATTGATGCTGTAGATATCCACACCGATTGCAGAAAAGAGTCGGTTATCAAGGGTGATTTTAAAAGCTATACGATAGGCGCGGCCTCAATAGTCGCTAAGGTGTACAGAGATAACCTTATGTACAAGTACGATAAAATTTACCCCGAGTATAAGTTTGCAAGCAACAAGGGCTACGGTACTAAGGACCATATAAACGCATTGAAGGAGGTTGGAGCATGCCCAATACACAGAGAGACCTTCATAAAAAACTTCTCGGTAAAAAAGGAGAAGATTTAGCCGTAAAATTTATTAAAAAGTCGGGCTATAAGCTCGTAAAACGCAATTTTAGCACACCTTTTGGTGAGGCTGACGCTATTTTTGAAAAGGACGGAGTTACTGTTTTTGTAGAGGTAAAAACAAGAAGCAATGACCTTTTTGGTGAGCCTAAGGATTCAGTGGGCTATAAAAAGCAGGAAAAATATAAGAAAATCGCTGAATACTACCAATTAAAGCACGGTGAAGGAGAGGTTTCCTTTGCAGTTGCAGAGGTTACGGAAGAAGGCGTCAACGTTATAACTGACGCATTTTAATGTGGATAAGTTGTGGATAAACGCCCTATATGGCTACTTAAATTAAAGTTATCCACATAATTATTGGAGAAAAAATGAAGATTTGCGTAACTACCGCATCGGGTGTAGAGGCGGTTACAAAAAGAGAAATATACAAGCTTTTGGGCGTTGACGCGCCGGCTATAAGCGGAAGACTCTGCTTTGAGGGTGGATGGGATGAGATTGCAAAATGCAATATGTACCTTCGCACGGCAAACAGAGTCGGTATTATTTTGGGAGAGTTTAAAGCCGAGACGTTTGACGACCTCTTTGACGGACTTAAGCAAATTGCGTTTGAGGAATTTATCCCTGCGGACGGCAAAATTATCGTTACGGCAAAAAACGTTTTGAGTAAGCTCTTTGCAATTTCGGCAACTCAATCAATCTCTAAAAAGGCTATATGCGAGAGGTTATTCAGTAAATATCGCATAACGACTTTGCCCGAAAGCGGAGAGAGGTATAAGGTTGAGGTTGCAATTTTAAAGGACCACGTTACAGTAATGCTTGATACCTCGGGTGACGGCTTGCACCGCAGAGGATATAGGGGGTTAGTCGGCGAAGCACCGTTAAAGGAAACGCTTGCATCTGCTATAATTCAGCTTTCCGTTTGGAATCCGTCACGCCCCTTGGCAGACGTGTTTTGCGGTAGCGGAACAATACCCATCGAAGCCGCCCTTATCGCGCTGAATATTGCCAGCGGAAAGAACAGAAATTTTGATTTTACTGAGTGGAAGTGCTTTGATAAGTCGATTTTCGACGGTGTTTTAGAGCAGGCAATTGCGATGGAAGCTCTTGATAAAGAAGTCAGAATAAGCGGTTTTGATAAGACGAGAGTCAATTAAAGCTTGCGCGCCGTCACGCAAAGGAAGCAGGGGTTGATAAATATATCCACTTTCAACGCGCCGATATGAGGGATTTTTCCTCAAGGTTTTCTCACGGGGTAATAATCAGCAATCCTCCTTATGGCGAAAGACTGTCAGACAGACGGCAAATCGAGGTTTTGTACAGAGATTACGGCAAGATGGTGAGGTCATTAGATAATTGGTGCGCGTACACGCTTACGAGCGTGACCGATTTTGAAAGGCTTTTCGGTAAAAAGGCTGACAAAAAGAGAAAGCTTTATAACGGCAAGCTCGAGTGTAACGTTTTTTCTCATTTGGCACAACCGCCTAAGCGCGACAAAGTAAAATAAAATATATAAAAATTAAAAAACCCTGCTAAAACGCTTGCAAAAAGAGTTTTGTTGTGGTAGAATAGTTCAAGACTTCGGACGGTCCTCTGGCAAAATTGCGTATGAACGTTTCGGATAATAGGAGGTATAAGTCATGAATATTATCGAACAGATTGAAAGAGAGAACTTAAAAAGCGAAGTTCCCGTATTCTCGGTTGGTGATACTGTAAAGGTATCTGTAAAGGTTATCGAGGGTGCTAAGGAAAGAATTCAAGCATTTGAGGGTATCGTTATCGCAAAGAGAAACGGCGGTATCAGAGAAACCTTCACCGTTAGAAGAATTTCTTACGGTATCGGCGTTGAAAGAACTTTCCCCGTACATTCACCAAAGGTAGCTAAAATCGATGTTATTAAGAGAGGTAAAGTAAGAAGAGCAAAACTTTACTATCTTAGAAATCTTACCGGTAAGGCTGCTAAGGTTGAAGAGATACTCTAATTGATTAACAAATTAAGACCGATGCATAAGCATCGGTCTTTTTTTGCGTTTTTTGTCTTTTCATAATATATATATAATGAAAAGTGTATTAAAAGTTAGCAAAAACAATTTACAAATAGAAAAATATGGTGTATATTATAAAAGTATTTTTCTTTTTACACGGAGAGAGCTATGAAAAAAAATTCTAAAATTTTATTTATTTCGACTTTAATAGCAGTAATTTTACTTTACGTTGTTTCGGCTATTTTTACACTTGGTACGGTGTTTACGCCCGCAACTGCGCTTGCAAGCTCTACAAACCCGCAGAGGGATAAGACAAATCTTAATTCTTTTGTAAACGTAGACGTATTGAGAAATAAGCCCGACCCGGAAAACGAGGGCAAGCTCATAGGCGCAGACATAAATAAAATTTACGTTTATATAGGTGAGGTCAGAAGCTATGCAACCGATGAAAACGGCGTGCCTTACGTAGAGATTCGTTTTCAATTCAAAACCAAGAGCCCTAACGACGGCTCCAGGTATTACAGAGAAGAGGTTGCAAAAATCCCCGTAAGAGAGTTGAGTGGCGGATACGAGTGGGTTAAGGTATTCGATGCTTCAGAGGAGAATCGTGGCGAAATTGCATACAGCAGAGTAAAAATTTGCACTCCCGACAGCCTTGACCTTTACGAGGTTGTGTTTACAGATGCTACAGGCTACGTTTTGGCAACCGAGGCTGTTTTCGGTACTCCCGAGCAGATTGCAGAGGCTAAGCTTGTTATCGACGAGCAAAATATGTTTAAGCTTAATCAATCTAAAAAATACCACTTTACGGATGCGGAGCTTAAAAATCTTGCATCGGCAAACGCCTTAAGAGGAGGAAGGGTTGCCGTTGGCGAGGGACCTTTTACATCGATCGTTCATCTCGTCGGTATTTCAGTTTTTGGTACTAACACCTTTGGCTTGAGATTTTTCGACTGCATGGCAGGGCTCGGTATGATTCTGATAGCATACGCATTTGCCGTAAAGACGTTTGGACATAGCAAATACGGCTTAACCGTTTTATTATCTGTTTTGGCGTTGGGGGCAGTGTTTACCTCTGCAAACTTTGCGCTTGGCGGAATAGGCGCATTCTTTGCTTGCTTAAGCGTATATCTTGCTACGAGATATTTTGTAAAGCATTACTATTTAGACGATATTGCAAGCGGTATAGCCTGTATGCTTGGCATAGGCTTATGCTACGGCATTGCCGTTGCTTGCGATATGGCTTATTCACTCGTTTTGGTTGGACACGTCGTACTCTTTGCCATGGCAAGAAGAAGAGCGTACAAGCAGTTTAAGAGAAACGAGAAAGAGGCAAGGGGTCTTGAAAAGGAAGACGTTTTCCTTACTTACCGTAAAAACAGATGGATATCGATAGGCGTGTTTGCCATATCGCTTTTCATAATACCGGTGGCATTATTCACAGTGTCATTTGCAGTATGCTCAAAAGTATACAAGGGCTTTTACGGTGTAGGCTTTGTACAAAGCGCATTAAAATACTTTGTTGCAAGCATTACTCCTTCTTATCAGTCATTCCCTCTCGCGTTATATGCGGGCTTTGGCGGAATCAAGGTTGGTGCATACTATTCCTTCCTCAATTACTTTACCTCTATATTTGCACTCGTATGCTTTGCGTTGGTTACCGTCGTTGTATTCTTCGGTAAAAAGATACCGTTTTTCAATAACGTTTCAACTATCAAAAACAAATATAAATTAACTACCGTGGCGTTTTTAACACTTAGCATTCCCGTATTTTTGGGGCTTACGTCAAGTCCGTACGGATTTGCGGGCGTATCGGTATTTATGTGCGCGTATATTGCGTTTGCGCAAAGCATACTCGTTAAGTGTGCAAAGCGCAATGTTGTAAATTTAGCCTTTAACGTAGCTACTTGCATAGGTATAGTTTTATTCGGCTTGGCATACGTAGGCTTGGTAGGTATTGCAACAAGTGAGGTTGCAAGCAAAATACTTTATCTTTGGCAGGTGCTTTAATGTTAGCAAAATTCACGGGTTTTACCCTTATCGGGCTTGACGGAGAGATTGTAGAGGTAGAAGTAGATACCAACAACGGGCTTCCTGCGTTTGAAATAGTCGGTCTTCCCGATGCGGCTATAAAGGAATCCAAAGAAAGGGTTCGCTCTGCAATTAAAAACAGCGGAAAGAGATTTCCCAATCATAAAATAACGGTAAACCTCGCTCCTGCAGACCTTAAAAAGGAGGGCGCAGGGTTAGACGTGCCGATTGCGCTCGGAATAATAAAAGCAAGCGGTCAGCTTGCCGATAAGCAGTTTGACGACACCGTTTTTATAGGCGAGCTGTCCTTGGACGGAGGCTTGAGGGGCGTTGCAGGCATATTGCCAATGCTTATATCGGCAAGAGAAAAGGGCTTTAAAAGGGCAATAATTCCCGCCGTCAATGCAAAAGAGGGCGAGTATATCGACGGTGTAGAGATAAAAGCAGCAAGCACTTTAAAGGAGCTTTGCGCGTATATAGACGGCACGGGAGAATTACCCGTGGTAAACAAGCTCGATTACGACGTAATAAGCGAAAATATTCAATACTCTGACGATATAACCTTTGTAAAGGGTCAATACGTAGCTAAAAGAGCTATGGAAATAGCCGTAAGCGGTAATCATAATATTATTTTGGTAGGGCCTCCCGGGTCGGGTAAGACTATGCTTGCAAAGTGTATTCCGTCTATTATGCCCGATATGTCCTTTGAGGAAGCGCTTGAAACCACTAAAATTCACAGTGCCGCAGGTGTGCTTTCGGGTGAAGAGGGTATAGTCTATAAACGGCCGTATGCAACACCTCATCACACTGCGTCAAGAATAGCTATTGTAGGCGGTGGAGTATCTGCAAAGCCGGGTATTATAAGCTTGGCGCATAACGGAGTTTTGTTTTTAGACGAGATGGCAGAATATCCCCGTTCTATCTTAGAGAGCTTACGTCAGCCGTTAGAGGACAGAGTTATAACCGTTTCCAGAGCAAAGGCAAGCGTAAAATATCCCGCAAGCTTTATGCTTGTCGGCAGTATGAACCCCTGTCCGTGCGGATTTTTAGGCTCAAAGCAAAACTACTGTAAATGTACACCGTCGCAAATTATCAAATATAAGGCGAAGGTTTCAGGACCGTTGATGGACAGAATGGATATCCGCATTACGGTAGATAACGTAAAATACGACGAGCTCGTTGACAAAACCTCGGGTGAGCCAAGCGAAGAAGTGAGAAAAAGAGTAAACAGAACCAGGCTTATTCAAAGAGAAAGGTTTAAAAACGAGGATATAAACAGCAACGCTGAGATGGGTGAAAGGCATTTAGAGGCCTTTTGCAAGCTATCGAAGGAATGTGAAGAGATTATGCGTAAGGCGTTTGATAGCCTAAGGCTTTCTGCAAGAGCAAGGAGCAGAATTATAAAGGTAGCGAGGACTATTGCAGATATGGAGCTTTCGCAGGATATCGAGCCAAAGCACCTTTTAGAGGCTATCAGCTATAGAAGTGAGGAGGTATGAGAGAGTTAACGCGTGATGAAAAGGCTCTCGTTTTTCTGGACTCGTTTGAATGCATAGAATATAAGCATAAAAAGGCTCTTTTAGACTTGGCAGGGTCGCCCTGCGAAATCTTTAAAAGCACACAGCTTATAAGCTCTTATTTTGAAAAGGTGGGTAAGCAACAGCTTGCAAGCTCTATATTGCTTGCGTTAAAGCGAAGCGATTACGTAAAAGAGGTAATATCAAACTGTCTTATCGGTGCGGACGACGTAATAACTCTTTCAAGCGATTCGTATCCCGAAGAGCTTGCCAATATCCCAACCCCTCCGTTAGTGCTGTACGCAAGGGGGAACGTTGAGCTTTTAAAAAGGAAAAAGGTTGCTATAGTCGGGTCAAGAAAGACCCTGCCTCTCTATGCTAAAAAGGCTGAGGAAATTGCCTCAAGGCTTGCCATGAGCGGTATAGCCGTGGTTACGGGTATTGCAGAGGGCGCAGATACGTACGCTATAAAAGGCGCGATGTCGCACTCATCCGTCATCTCTGTCTTTGCAGGCGAGGTGGGAAGGGTATATCCTTCAACCGCAAGCGAGCTGGCAAACAGTCTTATAAAAAGCGGTGGGCTTATACTTTCGGAATATCCTTGCGGAAGAACACCGAGAGTTTATTCTTATCCTGTCAGAAACAGAATAATAGCAGGACTTTCACTCGGCACGCTTATAGTAAGCGGTAGCAAAACAAGCGGAACGAGATACACTGCGGGCTATTCGGCGGATTACGGGAGAGAGGTGTTTTGCCTACCGTACGGTATTGGCGTAGCAAGTGGTGAAATATGTAAGTTGCTAATTAAAAACGGTGCGACTATGGTAGAAACCGCAGAGGAGATTGCAGATCAGTTAAATATTGATTTGACAGATGGCAAAGAGGAAGAAATTTCGCTCACAGACAATGAAAAAACACTCTATAAGTTAATTAAAGAGGGTATAACAAGCACCGATATCTTGGCAGAGAGGTCGGGCTTAATGATTTTTGAAATTATATCTGCGCTCGGTCTATTGGAGCTTAAGGGTCTTATCGTAAAAGACGTAAGCGGTGAATACGGCGCAATCAAATAAATTATCGGAGGATTTTATGCAGCTTATAATAGTAGAGTCGCCTTCAAAGGCGAAAACGATAGAAAAATACCTCGGAGGAAAGTATAAGGTAGACGCGAGCGGTGGACACGTTCGCGATCTTCCCGAAAAAAGACTCGGCGTAAACGTGGCGGATAATTATACCCCCAATTACGTTATTTCAGCAGACAAAAAGGCCGTTATCAAAAGGCTTAAGGAAAAGGTGGAGAAGGCCGACAAAATATATCTCGCAACAGACCCTGACCGTGAGGGTGAGGCAATAAGCTGGCACCTTAAGGAGGTGCTTGGGCTTGACGGAAGAGCGCAGAGAATAGTTTTTAATGAAATAAGCGAAACGGCTGTAAAGGAGGCTCTTAAAAATCCAAGGGATATAAATTACAATCTCGTAGATTCTCAGCAGGCAAGAAGAGTTTTAGACAGACTCGTGGGCTACAAAATCAGCCCGTTCCTTTGTAAGAGAATTCAGTCGGGCTTGTCGGGCGGAAGAGTTCAGTCGGTTGCTCTTAAAATAGTTGTTGACAGAGAGCGTGAAATAAGGGCGTTCGTGCCAAGCGAATACTGGAATTTAACCGCAGAGGTAAAGGGAGCAAAGTCCGAGGTCTTCAGCGCTGTTTTAGAGGAGAAAAGGGGCAGAAAATTTAAGCCCTCCAACCAAGCTGAGGCAGACGTTGCAGAGCAAATAGTTAAAAACGGAAAAATCGTCGTAAAAGAGGTAAAAAAGAGTGTTACAAAGGCTCACGCATTTCCTCCGTTTACCACTTCAACTATGCAACAGGATGCATCTGCTAAGCTCAACATGTCCTCATCTATGTGTATGCAGGTTGCACAGCATCTCTACGAGGGTGTTGAAACTGCTAACGGACACTTAGCACTCGTAACCTATATAAGAACGGACTCCGTAAGAGTTTCTCCCGTTGCTCAATCTATGGCAAGAAATTACATTGAGGAGAAGTTCGGTAAGGAGTATCTCCCTTCAAAGCCAAACGTTTTCAAATCCAAAAAGAACGCTCAAGATGCGCACGAGGCAATCAGACCAATCGACGTAAGCTTAACGCCGGAAAAGGCAAAGCCGTTGCTTGACAGAAACCATTATAATTTGTACAAGCTCATATACGACAGATTTATCGCTTCTCAGATGAAGGACGTTGAATACAACTCCGTTCAAATAACCTCGGAGGTAGGTGATTACGCCCTTAAAACATACGGCAGAACTGTTAAATTTAAGGGTTATACCGCCGTATATAACGATTACCGTGCATCAGAAGAGGACGATAGCGACAAGATTAAGATTATTCCTGACGTAGAGGAAGGCGAGGTTTTAGATCTTACAGCTCTTACTAAGGAACAAAAATTCACCAAGCCTCCCGTCAGATATACGGACGCAAGCCTTATAAGAATTATGGAGGAAAAGGGCATAGGCAGACCTTCTACCTACGCTACTATTATTTCGGTTCTTTCAAAGCGTAAATATACTACAAAGGACGGAAAGAATATTATTCCTACCGATATAGCCTTTGCTATAACCGATATGCTCACAAAGTATTTTTCGGATATTATGGATATCTCGTTTACAGCCAACATGGAAGACAGGCTCGACGATATAGAAAACGGCGGTCAGGATTGGAGAGATATTATAGGCGAATTCTATCCGTCGTTTATAGAAAGGCTTTCTAAGGCATCTAGCGACGGCGACGAGGTTACGGATATTCTCTGTGACAAGTGCGGTGCTCCAATGATAAGAAAGAGCGGTCGTTACGGTAAATTCCTCGCTTGCTCAAAATATCCGGAATGCGCAAACATAAAATCTGAAAACGAAGAGGTTTCAGACGTAAAATGTGACAAATGCGGAGCAATGATGATATATAAAACGGGTAAATTCGGCAAATTTTTAGCTTGTCCTAACTATCCCGACTGTACTAACGTTAAGCCGATTGACGAAAAGGTCGTTGAGCAAAAGTGTAAAAAATGCGGTGGCTTAATGGTGCTCAAAAAGGGAAGATTCGGCAACTACTTGCAGTGCGTTGAATGTAAAGAAACCCTTAGCCAAACCGAAAAGGCAGGCGTTTGTCCGCAGTGTGGCAAGCCAACCCAAAAGATGACGTCAAGAAACGGCAAGCCGTTCTACGGCTGTTCGGGCTATCCTACATGTAATTTTATGAGCTGGGATATGCCAAACGGTGAGCATTGTCCGATTTGCAACAGCTTTATAGTTATCGCAAAGGACGGCAAGACTAAAAAATGCTCTAACAAAGACTGTGATTATACGGATAAGCCCGTAAGAAAGAAAAAAGATGC
The DNA here is from genome assembly GCA_017504655.1 of Clostridia bacterium. GTDB lineage: Bacteria > Bacillota > Clostridia > Christensenellales > Borkfalkiaceae > UBA10281. The sequence continues at coordinate 35,428 of JAFVQT010000015.1, forward strand.
AAAAAACAGTTAAAATAATAGGCGGTGGCTTAGCAGGAAGCGAAGCTGCATATTACCTTGCAAAAAAAGGATATAGCGTTAAGCTCTACGATATTAAGCCAAACGCCTACACTCCTGCTCACAAAAACCCCAATTACGGTGAGCTCGTGTGTTCTAATTCTTTAAAAAGCAACGACGTATACGGCAACGCGTGCGGACTGCTGAAAGAGGAAATGCGAATTCTCGGCTCTATGGTTATTGAGATAGCGGACGGCTGTAGCGTGCCCGCCGGGGCTGCGCTTGCGGTTGACAGAGAAAGATTTGCCGAGGGTATAACCCAAAGGCTTCGCTCTATGCCGAATATAGAGTTTATTTCAGAAAATGTAAAAACCGTAGACCTTAGCGAAAACGTAATAATTGCCACGGGGCCGTTAACGACCGCCGAGCTTTGCGACGAGATTGCAAAAATAACGGGAAGCGGATTTTATTTTTACGATGCCGCCGCCCCGATTATCGCAGGGGACAGCATAGATTTTGACAACGCCTTTATCTCAGACAGATACGGCGAGGTCGGTGAGGGCGACTATGTAAACTGCCCAATCGACAAAGAGGGATATTTAGCCTTTTACAAGGAGCTTATTTCAGCAAAAAGAGCTCCCCTTCACGAGTTTGAAAACGTAAAAGTGTTCGAGGGATGTATGCCTGTCGAGGTAATGGCTGCAAGGGGAGAGGACACACTCCGTTTCGGACCTCTTAAGCCCGCAGGGCTTACCGACCCTAAAACGGGTAGATGGCCGTATGCCTGTATGCAGCTGCGTAAAGAGGACGAAGAGGGCAGAAGATACAATATAGTAGGCTTTCAGACAAACCTCTTATTCCCCGAGCAAAAGAGGGTGTTTTCAATGTTCCCCGCCCTTAAAAACGCAGATTTTTTGCGTTATGGCGTAATGCATAGAAACACTTATATCAATGCCCCTACAGTTTTAAACAGTGATTTTTCCATGAAGGATTACCCAACGGTATTTTTCGCAGGTCAGATTACCGGTGTAGAGGGATACGTAGAAAGTACTGCAAGCGGACTTTTGTCTGCAATAAATATGGATAGAAAATTATCGGGCAAGCAAAGCTTAAAATTGGACCAGACTACGGTTTTGGGTGCTCTCTCTTGCTACGTTGCTACCCCCAACGTCGATTTTCAGCCTATGAACGCCAATTTCGGCATAATCAGCCCGATAGAATACAATCCCCGCAAAAAGGCGGAGAAAAAGCTTTTAATGGCTCAAAGAGCCTTACAAAATATCAAGCAAATAAAGGAGATCTTATGAGCGTAGAATTCAGAGGAACGACCATATGTGCCGTTAAGAAAAACGGAATTACCGCAGTAGCAGGTGACGGACAGGTTACTATGGGTGAGTCTATAGTTTTTAAAAATAATGCGGTAAAAGTAAGAAGAATATATAACGGAAACGTAGTAATCGGCTTTGCAGGTACTGTTTCCGATGCTTTTTCGCTTTGCGAAAGATTCGAGGCAATGCTCTCGAAATTTGCAGGCAATTTAGAAAGGAGCGCGGTTGAGCTTGCCGAGCAGTGGAGAAGAGATCAGGTTGGCAGAAAGCTCGATGCATTGATGATAGTTGCAGATAAAAACAGTCTTTTAATCATATCCGGTACGGGTGAGGTAATCGAGCCCGAGGAGGGTATTTGCGCTATCGGCAGCGGAGGAAACTACGCTTTAGCAGCAGCGAGGGCTCTTGCAGAGGAAACTGATTATTCGGCAGAGGAAATTGCTACCAAGGCACTTAAAATTGCAAGCAGAATATGTATTTTTACAAACGATAATATTCGTTGTGAAACCGTTTGAGAGGTGAATTATGAATTTAACTCCAAGAGAGATTGTTAAAGAGCTTGACAAATATATAATCGGGCAGGACAACGCCAAAAGAGCTGTGGCAGTCGCCCTCAGAAACCGTTACAGAAGAAGTCAGTTATCTGCCGAGCTCAGAGAGGAAATAACTCCTAAAAATATAATTATGAAAGGACCTACGGGTGTAGGTAAAACCGAGATTGCAAGAAGGCTTGCAAAGCTTGTAAAAGCACCCTTTATCAAGGTTGAGGCAACAAAATATACCGAGGTCGGCTACGTTGGAAGAGACGTAGAGTCAATGATAAGAGATTTGGTTGAGGCAAGCGTGAGAATGGTTAAAGAGGAGCAGTTTGCAAGTGTTTCAGCAAAGGCTACTGCAATTGCCGAAAGGCACGTAGGCTCAGTGCTTTTCGACGCCTTGAGAGATACGAGGGGCGAAACGCCGAGAGATTTGTGGGAAGAAACTGTTCTTCACGATTTAAGAAAGGGTAAATACGATAATTTCAATATAGAAATAGACGTGCCCGACGAGCATAAGCCAATGGAGCTTATCCCGGGCATGAACGCAGAGATTTCTCTCGGCTCAATCTTTGGCGACGTTCTTCCCAAGAAGAGAAAAAAGAGAAGAATTTCGGTAAGAGAGGCAATGAGAATTATCATTGCAGAGGAAAGTGACAAGCTTATCGACGACGATGCCGTAAAGGCAGAGGGCGTAAGAAGGGCAGAGGAAGAGGGTATTATCTTTATCGACGAGATAGACAAGATTGCAAGCAAGGCAAAGCAGGGCGGTCAGGACGTTTCGAGAGAGGGTGTTCAAAGAGATATTCTTCCTATAGTTGAGGGTAGCTCGGTTACTACCAAATACGGAATCGTTAAAACCGACTATATTTTATTTATAGCTGCAGGAGCTTTCCACGTTTCGGCAGTTGAAGATTTAATTCCGGAGCTTCAGGGTAGATTCCCAATAAAGGTAGAGCTTGCAAGCCTTACCAAAGAAGATTTCGTTAATATCTTAACTATTCCACAAAATGCAATAACTACTCAATATTCAACCTTACTTGCAGTTGATAACATAGATTTGCAGTTTACTAAGGGCGCAATTGAAAAAATTGCCGAAATTTCTGCAGACCTTAACGCGACAAGCGAAGATATAGGCGCGAGAAGACTTCATACGGTTATGGAAAATCTCGTTGAAGACATTTCGTTCAACGCAGGTGGAGATATTCCGTTTACTACCGTTACCGTTGACGAAAAATACGTTGAAGAGCATCTTTCAGAGATAATAAAAGACCAAAGCGTTAAAAAATATATTCTTTAATTTTAGGTGAATTATGATAAATATACCAAAGGGAACTAAGGACGTTTTGCCGGCAGAGAGCTACAAGTGGCACTACGTTGAAAATACTGCAAGAGAAATAGCAGATTTATATTGCTTGAACGAAATAAGAACGCCTACTTTCGAGCATACCGAGCTCTTTTTAAGGGGTGTAGGCGAAACGACAGACGTTGTTAATAAAGAGATGTATACCTTTATCGATAAGGGCGACAGAAGTATGACCTTAAAGCCTGAGGGCACTGCGGGTGTTGCAAGAAGCTTTATCGAAAACGGGCTTTTTAACGGTGCAATGCCACTTAAAATGTATTATATCACCCCTGTTTTCCGTTATGAAAACCCACAAAAGGGTAGGCTCAGAGAGCATCACCAATTCGGCGTGGAAATTTACGGCGGTGCAGGTGCGGATACCGATGCAGAAGTAATTTCGCTCGCACATACTCTCTTAACAAGGCTCGGCTTAAGCGTTAAACTCTTTATCAACAGTATGGGCTGTAAGGAGTGTAGAACGGAATATAACAACGCTTTAAAGGCTTATTTTGCAGATAAGCTTGACGGATTTTGCCCAACGTGCAGAGAAAGATATTCTAAAAATCCTTTAAGAATTTTAGACTGTAAGGAAGACAGATGTAAGGCTTTTTGCAAAAACGCACCAAAGATTACCGAACATCTTTGCGACGATTGCAAAACTCACTTTGATAAACTTAAAGATTTACTCGCTGCAAGCGGTATAGATTTTGAGGTAAACCCATATATCGTAAGAGGTCTTGACTATTATACAAAAACGGTGTTTGAATTCGTCACCAACGCACTTGGCTCGCAGGGCACTGTTTGCGGTGGCGGAAGATACGACAATCTTATTGCTCAGCTCGGCGGAAACCCGACCTGTGGCGTTGGCTTCGGTATGGGCATAGAGAGAATTTTAATGCTTATGGAGGCTGTAAACGCGCCTATTCCCAATCCAAACGGAGTAAAGCTATACGTTGCGTCTATGGGCGACGTTGCTTATAAAAAGGCTTACGAGATAGTAACTGCCCTTCGTAAAAAAGGCGTAAAGGCAGAGGTTGACCACGCAGGCAGAGGTATAAAGGCTCAGTTTAAATACGCTGATAAAATCGGTGCAGAAAACGTTATAACCTTAGGCGATAACGAGCTTGAAACAGGCGTTTGCACGGTAAAGCGTATGTCAGACGGAGAAAGACGTGAAGTTGCAATTGATGAAATCGTAAATTTGTTTTAAAGTAATTTTAAAGGTCGAGAGGGTAAATACGTTTGTAATTAGCGTGCAAGCAAAAAATAGCGAGCAACTTGAAAAAATATATTGTTATGCAACTCTAGAGGACGAGATAGAGTGATATGAAGAAGAGTTTAATTTGCGGTTTGTTATGTTTTTTAATGTTTACTAACACAAGTTGTATAATTCTATCAACGAGTGAAAGTGAAAAAGAGTCTACGTCTTATTATTACGAGTTAGATGAAGAAGAAAAGGAAGGAGAAGAATCTAATTTTCATTATTACGAGTTAGATGAAGAAGTAAAGGCAAGTATATTGGCATATTTTGAAAAAACAGGCGAAACGAGCGACTTTTTAGAAGAAGGTTGTTATTATGGTGAGTATGAGGGTAAACACGTGTTTTTCAGTTCTGTTCCCGCCCTCGCGGAGTCTAATTTATATGTCGGATGCTTTAGAATGCCATCACCTAACGGAGCAAAATTATGGGTGTGGGATGACAATGGGCTTACAGTATACGTAGAAAATTGTAATATTTTTGATTTTGATTCGGCGAGAGAAATAGCATTAGTCCATAGCAATCATACGTATAATGGTTGTTTATATTCAAAAAAACATTTAAATAAATGTGCATTTAAAGATGGGGGAGAGGTTGTCGAGGTTGATTATTTTAATCGTTGGGCATATCTTTCAGGTGCTACTATCGAGTTGCCTAAAGATTCGTACGGGCTTAAGGGTTATTATGCAGAGCAAACGCCCTTATTGTCAGGTAAAATTGATATCTCTTATATTGATATGGGACTTTTGCCCGGTGAGTTTGAGCATACAAATAGATACGTTTTAACAATAGAAAACATTGTAGGATACGAAGAAAAGTTTGCTTTTTACGGCACTGTTTCAGACATTGAAGAGTTGTGTCAAATAACAGGCGATGCGTGGCTTGAAAGTTACGCGGTGTCTAACCATGCTGAAAACGTTGATCTAGAAAAAATAAAAAGGCTTAAGTACTACGTGCCAATAAAACCTGCCGACCCATCCGTATTTAACGTAGAAATTTGTTTGGTTGTAGATATGTCTTACGTGGGAGACGCATACGTACTCGTTATAAAAGTAAATGAAGAAACGGGTCAAAGATACGTATCAGAGATTTATTGTTACAAAAAAGAAGTTTAAAAATATCCCTTGCAATTGCTTGTGTGTACGCATTTGCAAGGGTTTTCTTTAATAGTTAAAACGCCCGATGCGAAAACAAATCGCATCGGGCGTTATTGCTTGTGTTTATATTTAAAACTATAAAAGTTTAGTAAAAG
>JAFVQT010000016.1 GCA_017504655.1 Clostridia bacterium
CAAGGTCTATCCCATCCAATATCAATTTGTGAGCCTTGTTTTGCTCGTATCTAATCCTTTAAATCTCACTTGATACGAGAGAGAAAACAATGGGATGCAACGTCACGTTGCCGTCACGTTGCTGACCGACAAGGTCTATCCCATCCAATACCAATTTGTGAGCCTTGCCTACCTTGTTTCTCCCCCTTTAAATCTCACTTTGTAAGAGTGAAGAAAAGCAAGGGCGGAGCGTCACGCTCCCAATGTTACGTTGCTTTAAAACTTTCTTGATATGGGGCGGAAAACCGTAAAAACACAATATTATTTTAAATTGAGGTAAAATGTTACAAGTAAACGGTGTTAGTCTGCAATTTGGAAGCAGAAAACTTTTTGAAGACGTAAATATTAAGTTTACTAAGGGTAATTGCTACGGTATAATCGGTGCAAACGGTGCGGGCAAATCTACCTTTTTAAAGATTTTATCAGGCGAAATCGAGCCTCAGAAGGGCGACGTTATTTTAGATAAAAACGAGCGTATGTCCGTTCTTCGCCAAGACCAGAACGCATTTAACGATGAAACGGTTATCCGTACTGTAATGCTTGGACATAAGCATCTCGTTGACATAATGGACGAAAAGGACGCTTTATATGCTAAAGAGGACTTTTCCGACGAGGACGGTATAAAGGCAGCGGAGCTTGAGAGTGAGTTTGCCGAGCTTGGCGGATGGGATGCAGAGAGCGATGCCGAAAAGCTTTTGCAGGCTCTTGATATTCCGTCTGACCATTATTATATGACAATGGGTGAGCTTGACGGTAAAGAAAAGGTTAAAATCTTGCTTGCTCAGGCTTTGTTTGGCAACCCCGACGTATTACTTTTAGACGAGCCTACGAACAACCTTGATATTAAGACTACCGAGTGGCTCGAGGACTTTTTGATGGATTATGAGAATACTATTATTATAGTATCTCATAACAGATATTTTTTGAACAAGGTTTGCACCTATATTTGTGACGTGGACTTTGGCAGAATTAACCTTTATTTCGGCAACTACGATTTCTGGTACAGAACAAGTCAGCTTCTTGCCCGTCAGCAAAAGGAGCAGAACAAAAAAGCCGAGCAAAGAGCAAAGGAGCTTAAGGAATTTATTGCGCGTTTCTCAGCAAACGCATCAAAATCCAAGCAGGCTACTGCAAGAAAGAAGGAGCTCGAAAATCTTACTATCAACGACATAAAGATTTCTTCGAGAAAATATCCTTATATAAACTTTAAATATGACAGAGAAATCGGCAACGACATTTTATTTGTAGAAAACCTCACTAAAGAGGGTTATTTCGAAAATCTTTCCTTTACGGTAGGAAGAGATGAAAAAATAGGCATAGTCGGCAAAAACAGTAAGGCAATAACCATGCTTTACGATATTTTGGCAGGCAAGGAAACTGCCGATAGCGGTTATTATAAGTGGGGTAAGACTATAACGTCTACTTATCTTCCGCAAAACAACGACGATTTCTTCGTCGGTTGCGACCTTTCGCTCGTCGATTGGCTTTCGAGATTCTCCTACGACCATTACGAGGAATTTGTAAGGGGCTGGCTCGGAAGAATGCTTTTCTCGGGTGAAGAGGCTCTTAAAAAGGCATCGGTTATTTCGGGTGGTGAAAAGGTAAGATGTATGCTTGCAAAAATGATGTTAGAGGCAGGCAACTTTATGGTTTTAGACGAGCCTACAAACCACTTAGACCTTGAGTCAATTACCGCATTAAACGACGGATTGGTAGGCTTTAAGGGCTGTTTGCTTATGACAAGCCATGACAGAGAGCTTATGAACACCGTTTGTAACCGTATTATAGAGCTTGACGGCACTAAGGTTTACGACCGCCCCGTAGATTATAATACCTATCTTGCAGAAACTATCAATAGGCAGTAAAGTGCTGCTGCCTTGCTTAAATTTTAATAAAAACCTATCTATAAGTCGATAAATAGCAAAAGGAGAAAGAAATATGAAAACTATACTCGTTACGGGTGGTGCAGGATATATCGGTAGCCACACCTCTATTGAGCTTATTGAAGCAGGCTACGATATAGTAGTTGTTGACAATCTTTCTAACAGTAAAACGGAGGCTGTCAGAAGGGTAGAAAGCATTGTAAATAAAAAGATTACCTTTTACAAAGCAGACGTTTGCGATAAAGACGCAATGAGAAAAATTTTCAGCGCGCATAAGTTTGATGCAGTTATCAACTTTGCAGGCTACAAGGCAGTTGGCGAGTCTGTCGAAAAACCTCTTGAGTATTACGAGAATAATATTTACGGTATGCTTGCCCTTTTAGACGTAATGAGAGAATTTAAGGTTAAAAACCTCGTATTTTCTTCGTCAGCAACCGTTTACGGCAATCCCCATACCGTGCCAATCACCGAGGATTTCCCCCTTTCCACCACCAACCCGTACGGTAGCACCAAGCTCTTTATCGAATACATATTAAAGGATTTGGCAAAGGCAGATAAAGAATTCAATATTGCAATTCTCCGCTACTTTAACCCTGTCGGTGCGCATCCGAGCGGTCTTATAGGTGAAGACCCTAACGGTATTCCCAATAACCTTTGTCCCTATATTACTAAGGTTGCTTGCGGTAAGCTTGAAAGAGTTAACGTTTTCGGTGGTGATTACGACACCCCGGACGGAACGGGTGTAAGGGACTTTATACACGTAGTGGACCTTGCAAGGGGTCACGTTCTGGCAGTTAATAAATTGCTTACAAACTCAGGCTTATTTATAGTAAATCTCGGTACGGGCAGAGGATACAGCGTTCTCGAAATGATAAACGCCTTTTCAAAGGCTCTCGGCAGAGATATTCCGTATGTCATTGCACCGCGTCGCCTGGGCGATATCGCAACGTGCTATGCAGACCCTGCACTTGCAGAAAAGCTTATAGGGTTTAAGGCAACTAAAACGCTTGACGATATGTGTAAAGATGCGCTTAATTGGCAGATGAAAAATCCCGACGGATACCCGGAAGAATAGGCTATAGGTTGATTATTTCAACTTTTTTGGCGAATCACACAGTCGTGATTCGCCAATTTTTATATTTTTCAGCGTGAGCCTTGTTATGGAGTAAACGAAATTATGGAGCTTAAAAATTTACTTAAGCAAATATTTTATCCTAAAAATTTAACCTGCTCGGTATGCAGGAGGGAGAGCTTTTCGGGCAAAAGCATATGCGAGGGCTGTCATGCCATTATGCCTTATAACAACAAATCCGTTTGCGGGCATTGCGGTAGGGCAACCCCTTACTCCGTTGAATACTGCGATTACTGTAAGGATAAGCAGACCTATATCGATATGGCGCGGAGTGTTTATGAATACGAATATCCGTTAAGCCTTTTGGTGCGCCGTTTAAAATACGGTGGCGAAAGGTATCTTGCCGAGGAATTTGCAGAGTCTATGCAAGCGTGCTATTTCAAGTCAATCGGCTATGCAGACTGTATTGTTTTTGTGCCGATGACAGACGGGCGAAAAAGAGATAGAGGATATAACCAAAGTGAGGAATTGGCAAAGGCGCTGTCAAAGCTCATATGCGTGCCTGTTATCGGTGATGTGCTTGTAAAGACGAGGGAAACAGAAAGTCAGGTAGGACTTGAAAGAAGGGAAAGGCTTAAAAACGTAAAGGGCAGTATTTCAATCAGAAACAGGGCGCTTATCAAAAACAAAAGATTGCTTATAGTAGATGACGTAATGACTACGGGCGCAACGCTTGAGGTGATAGCCGAAAAATTGAAGGATGCAGGGGCAAGCGAAGTTGTTGCCATAACGGTTGCATCGGTCACCTCAAAAAAATGGACTGATGCAAGCAGAGAGGATGAAATTTCCGAAAAATCAGATAAAGAAGAGCAAAAAAACTAAAAAATAAACTGTAAGTTTATATTTTTCAAAATTATCACATAAAAAAGCATTAAATGAATTGAAAAAATGCAATAAATATAGTAGAATATATAAGTAAAACTAATAATGGGGTATGTCGCACGTCTGTGACAAGCCTCAAATTTAATAAATTTAGATTAAAAATTGCGATAATTCGCACGACGGAGAAGTTTATATGGGACTTATCAAGTATATTCTTAGCATGGATTCAAGAAGAAGCTTAAGACGTATCAGAGCGCAAGCGGAAGAAATTTTGGAGCTTGCACCAAAATACGAAAAAATGACCGATGCAGAGCTTAAGGATCAAACGGCTGTTTTAAAGGGCAGGCTCGAAAAAGGCGAAACTCTTGAAGACGTGTTAAACGACGCCTTTGCATTGGTAAGAGAGGCATCTTACAGAGTCTTGAATATGCGTCACTATCTCGTTCAGCTCATGGGTGGTATATGTGTACACCAAGGCAGAGTTGCAGAGCTTAAAACCGGTGAAGGTAAAACTCTTATGTCAACCTTGCCTGCATATCTTAACGCTCTTTCGGGTAAAGGCGTTCACCTCGTTACGGTAAACGATTACCTTGCAAAGCGTGACGCAGAGTGGATGGGTAAGGTATATAGATTTTTAGGTCTGACGGTAGGCGTAAACGTTCACGAGCTTACCGACGATCAAAAGCGCGAGGCGTATAACTGTGATATTACCTACGGTACCAACAACGAGTTTGGCTTTGACTATCTTCGTGACAACCTCAAAAAGAGAAAGAGAGATATGGTTCAAAGAGGGCTTAACTTTGCTATCGTCGACGAGGTAGACTCAATTTTAATTGACGAGGCAAGAACTCCGCTTATCATTTCGGGCAGAGGAGAAAAGTCTTCAACTCTTTATATTGACTGTAACAGATTTGTAAAAACCTTAAAGGCGGATGAAGATTACAACCTCGATATTAAGGACAAATCGGTTCAGATTACCGAAAACGGTGCTAAAAAGGCTGAAAAATTCTTCGGTATTGAAAATTTAGCAGACATTGAGCATGCAGACCTTAACCATCACATTCAGCAGGCGTTAAAGGCTCATTTTATCTTCAAGCGCGATACCGACTACCTTGTGAGTGACGGCGAAATTATTATCGTTGACGAGTTTACGGGTCGTCTTATGATTGGTAGAAGATATTCCGAGGGTCTTCACCAGGCAATCGAGGCAAAGGAAAACGTTACGGTAAGAAATGAAAACAAGACGCATGCCACTATAACCTTCCAGAACTATTTCCGTCTTTACTCCAAGCTTTCGGGTATGACAGGTACGGCAAAGACCGAGGAAGAAGAATTCAGAACCATTTACGGCTTAGACGTATTGGAAATTCCTACCAATAAGCCTGTTCAAAGAATAGACTTACCCGACGTAATTTTCTCTACCGAATCGGGCAAGCTCAAAGCAATCATTAAAGAAATTACCGAAAGACACGAAAAGGGTCAGCCTATCTTGGTTGGTACAGTTACTGTAGAAAAGTCTGAGGAGATTTCCAGATGGCTTATCAAAAACAAAATTAAACACAACATCCTAAACGCTAAAAACCACAAGCGTGAGGCAGAGATTATTGCTCAGGCAGGCAAAAAGGGTGCGGTAACCATAGCTACCAACATGGCAGGTCGTGGTACGGATATTTTGCTTGGCGGTAACCCCGAATATCTGGCAAAGCAGGATCTTAGAAACGAGGGCATCAGCGAGGAGCTTATAAATGTTGCAACCTCTTTCGTTCAAGACGTTTCAGACGAGGTTAAAGAGGTAAGAAAGAAGTATCAGGAATACTACGCAGATCACGCAAAAATAACCGACAAAGAAAAGGAAGAGGTGCTTGAGCTTGGCGGGCTTCACATTATCGGTACCGAAAGACATGAGTCAAGGCGTATTGACAATCAGCTCAGAGGCCGTAGCGGACGTCAGGGTGACCCCGGCTCGTCACTTTTCTTCATTTCTCTTGAGGACGATTTGGCAAAGAGATTTGGCGGTGAGAGATTACAGGGCATTTACCATATGTTCAAGATGGACGACGATACTGCGCTTCAGTCTAAATTGCTTTCTAAGTCTATCGAAAATGCTCAGAGAACTATCGAGGGTAAAAACTTCGGTATAAGAAAGCACATTATTCAGTACGATGACGTTATGAACACTCAACGTCAAATTATGTATGAAGAGAGAATGAAGGTTTTAAGAGGTGAAAACGTTCACCAAGACGTTCTCAATCTTATTCCCGATTTCGTAACCGCGATAATCAACGAAAACGTAAACAAGGCTCAAGAGCCGTCTGCGTGGGATAAGGACAAATTAAACAGAGCACTTGAAGCAAAGGCTCTTCCTCAAGGCACCGAATATATAACCGATGAAATTCTTGAAAAGTGGGACTACGATTATATCGTAAAGAAAACTATTGACAAGGTTATTGAGTGCTACGAGGCAAAGATTACCGCTATCGAAGAGGATAACGAGGGCAGACCGGAAAACGAGCACATTGACTTCCACGATTTCGAAAGATTTATTTTCCTTCAAGTCGTTGATAAAAAGTGGATTGACCATATCGACGCTATGGACAGATTAAAGAGAGGTATTTCTCTCCGCGGTTATGCAAACGAAGACCCTGTTATAGCATATAAAAAAGAAGGTCTTGAGATGTTCGAGGAAATGACAGAGAGCATTCAAGACGAGGTAGCCCTTCTCCTTTTAAAATCCGAGATTAAGCGTAAAGAAAGAGAAGAAGAAAAGCCTGCAGATCTCGTTGCCTCAGGTGGAAGCCTCGGCACCGAGTCAAGAGGCCCAATCGTAAAAACGTCCACCGTAGGCAGGAATGACCCTTGTCCATGTGGGTCGGGGAAGAAGTTTAAGAATTGTTGCGGACGTTAAAAAAATCTTTATATACTTCGCTATCAAAAAGAGCCTTGTCTTGCTTGTTTTTCCACCTTTAAAATCACTTTATAAAAGTGCAGACAATACACGGGTGGAGCGTCACGCAAGGTCTATCCCACAAATATCAATTTTACAAAAACAAAGCACTTTAAAAGCGTAGTTGCTTTCAGCAGCTACGCTTAAAATAGTTAAAGAAACGTTACATTTTTATAAAACAAGTATGCTTTGCGCGCAAAAATAAAAGGAAAATGCCTAATCAAAAAAGTGCAAGGCTAAATCTATTTAATTTAAGGAGATTTCATCATGGTAAGATATGACATTTACGAAGAAAAAGTAAGAGGACTTCACAAGACTTTAGAAGAGGCAGGATACTCTCTTTGACGTCGACAATCTCAGAATTAAATTAAAAGAATTAGAGGCTGAGCTTGAAAAGCCCGAGGTATGGTCGGATATTCAAAAGTCAGCGCAAATAAGTCGCGAGGCTCAGTCGGTCAGAAACAAGCTTAACGTTTTTGACAAGGCTATGGATGCGGTTAACGATGCTGAGGTTATGATTCAGCTCGCTCAGGAAGAGGGGGACGAGAGCATAATCGAAGAGGTTGACCGTGACTTGACTATTGCCGAAAAAGAAATAGAGGAGATAAGGCTTCGCACTCTTTTAAAGGGTAAATACGACTCGTGTGATGCAATTTTAACACTGCACGCGGGAGCGGGCGGAACAGAGGCGTGCGACTGGACGGAAATGCTTTACAGAATGTACATCTGCTACGCCGAAAAGCACGGCTTTAAAATCACCGAATACGACAGACTCGACGGCGACGGGGCAGGCTTAAAGTCAGTTTGCTTTAAGCTTGAGGGTGAAAACGTTTACGGCTATTTAAAGGCAGAAAAGGGTATTCACAGACTCGTCAGAATATCTCCGTTTGATGCTAACGCGCGCAGACAAACGTCTTTCTCGTCAGTAGACGTAATGCCCGATATACAGGAGGACGGAGATATCGAAATCCGCCCTGAGGATCTGAAGGTTGACACCTACCGCTCGAGCGGTGCGGGCGGTCAGCACGTTAATAAAACAGAATCGGCTATCAGAATTACGCATATTCCAACGGGTATTATCGTTGCTTGCCAAAATGAACGTAGCCAAATTCAAAACCGTGAGCAAGCCATGCGCATGCTCCGCTCAAAGCTCTTGGAAAGGAGAGAAGAGGAGAGAATGGCAGAGGCTAACGAAATAAAGGGAGAGATTAAAAAAATAGAGTGGGGCAGTCAAATAAGAAGCTACGTTTTCTGCCCTTACACAATGGTTAAAGACCATAGAACCGGTAGTGAAACGGGTAACGTAGATGCCGTTATGGACGGTGAGATAGACCAATTCATTATAGACTACCTTAAAAAGAGCTGATATGTATACCGAAAAAATAAAAGACTATAAAATAAAGGACGATGCTGTAATTCTTGCTATAGAATCCTCCTGCGACGAAACTGCGGCGGCGGTCATAAAGGGTGGTAGGCATATTTTATCCTCAGAGATAATGTCCTCGTCTGCCGAGCATATAAAATTCGGTGGAGTAGTGCCCGAAATAGCGTCAAGAGCGCACACCGTGGCAATATCCTTAGTCGTAGAAAAGGCTATAGAGAGCGCGGGTATAACCTTACAGGATTTAGATGCTGTTGCCGTTACCTACGGAGCGGGGCTTTTGGGCGCACTGCTCGTCGGCGTAAGCTATGCTAAAGCACTTGCTTTTTCGCTTGGCATTCCGTTAGTGCCCGTAAGTCATATAAGAGGGCATCTTTCAGCCTCGTATCTTGAAAATAAAGAGCTTGAGCCACCCTTTATAAGCCTTTTGGCAAGTGGTGGACATACGGCTGTAATAGTTGTAAAAAGCTATACCGAGTATCAGATTTTAGGCTCGACGTTAGACGATGCGGTAGGCGAGGCGTTTGATAAGGTAGCAAGAGTGCTGGGGCTTTCCTACCCCGGTGGGCCAAACGTAGAAAGGCTTGCAAGAGAGGGTGAAAACAATGTCAAGCTCCCCAAGATGCTCAAGGGTGAGGGTGGCTATAATTTCTCGTACAGCGGGCTTAAAACTGCCGTAATCAACTATAAGCACGGCAAAGAGCAAAGGGGAGAGGAATTTTCCAAAGCCGATTTAGCTTGCTCCTTTCAATGCTCGGCAGTTGATATTCTCGTTCAAAAGGCAATCGAAGCCAGCGATGAGTTCGGTATAAACACAGTAACCGCAGGCGGTGGAGTTGTCGCTAACGGATATTTAAGAGATAAGCTTTTAAGCGAGTGTCAAAAAAGGGGTAAGACCTTGATACTCCCCCCAAAGTGGCTTTGCACGGACAATGCCGCTATGATAGGCGCAGAGGGGTATATTCAATATAAAAAAGGTAATTTTGCCGGCATTGACCTCAATGCTAAGGCGAGGGTTGATTTAGCATAATATGGGCTTATAAGTCGATAAACGGCATATATTTTGCCGTATGACGTAAAAAAGTACCGCTAAAAACCCAAAACTCGTTTATAAAACCCACTATAATAAAAAACAGGTTTATTACGATCAGCA
This sequence comes from Clostridia bacterium, assembly GCA_017504655.1. Lineage (GTDB taxonomy): Bacteria > Bacillota > Clostridia > Christensenellales > Borkfalkiaceae > UBA10281. Next base: position 9,355 of record JAFVQT010000016.1, read on the forward strand.
GAGGCATAAAGACCATCAAAAAAAGGCTTCTTGTTCTGAAGCGCAGAATAAACGCGCCAAGGTATATTCCGAGCGCGCCACCGAGCACAGCGGTGACGAATAGGTTACCGTCTCTGATTTTACTGCAATTTCCTTCCTCTTCGTTTTTCTTTTGTGACCTGAGCAATAAAAACGAATAGACGTTGACGGCAACGTAATAGACTATCACTAAGATTTTAATCAATATAAGCATAGCAAGAGTATGCGCTTAAATCGGAGGAATTAAACAATGTTTTTACCGATAAGCTGGGAAGAAACCGAAGGGTATCTCGATTTCGTTCTGATTGCTTCCGATGCTTACGTTGACCATCCTACTTACGGTCACGCAGTAATAGCGAGGGTGGTTGAAAGCAGGGGCTTTAAAATAGGAATAATACCGCAACCGATAACCGACGACGAATATCGGGCTTTGCCGACTCCAAATATTGCTTATCTGGTAAGCGGTGGAGTCGTTGACTCAATGGTCAACAACTATACGGTTGCAAAAAATAAGAGAAGGGGCGACGTATACAGCCCTCCGTCAAAGCAGGGCAAACGCCCCGACAGGCAGGTCACAGTATATACTAAAGCCTTAAAAAGGCTTTTCCCCGAAATTCCCGTAATTATAGGTGGCGTAGAGGCAAGCTTGCGCAGATTTGCCCATTACGACTACTGGAAGGACTCGGTAATGCAGTCAATCCTTACCGAAAGCGGAGCGGACATGCTTATATACGGCATGGGAGAAAAGCCCATGTGGGATATTTTAGACAGACTTTCAAGACATATTCCGCTCAGCAAGATAAAAGACGTAAGAGGCACAAGCATAGTAATCGGCGGAGACGAGGTGGAGTCCTACAGACAAAAGGGCGCGGTTATAATTCCCTCGTTTGACGAGGTTTGTCAGGATAAAATGAAGTACGCCAAGGCGTTCAGAGAGCAGGAGAGAAATACCGATGCTTTAAATGCAGACGTGCTTATACAAAAGCAAGCAAACGGCAAATACGTCTTGCAAAACCTGCCCGCATACCCTCTTACAGAGGAAGAAATGGACGAGGTTTATTCTCTTCCGTATGAGCGAACCTGGCACCCGATATACGATAAAGAGGGTGGCATAAAATCTATCGAAGAGGTTAAATTTTCGGTCACCAGCCATAGGGGATGCTACGGCAGCTGTTCGTTTTGTTCAATCAATTATCATCAAGGCAGAAGAATACAAAAGCGTAGCGATAAGTCGATTATCGACGAAATTGAGCTGTTAACACACGATAAAGACTTCAAAGGCTACATAAACGATTTGTCAGGCCCTTCTGCAAATTTCAGAGAGCCTGCGTGCGATAAGCAAAGGACGCACGGCGTATGTAAGGACAAGTACTGCATAGGCTACGAGCCGTGCAAAAATTTAAAGGTCGACCACACGGGCTTTTTGGAGCTTTTAAAAAAGGCGAGGAGCGTGCCGGGTGTTAAAAAGGTGTTTATACGGAGCGGTATAAGATACGACTACGTTGTTTACGATAAGTCAAGTAACGTTTTAGAGGTTTTATGTCAGCACCATATAAGCGGACAGCTAAAGGTTGCGCCCGAGCATATGAGCGACAGGGTTTTAAAGGCGATGAACAAGCCCTCGTTTTCGGTATATAAAACGTTTGCCGACAAATATAAGGCTATAAACGCCTCTATCGGTAAAAAGCAGTTTATAGTACCTTATCTGATATCCTCTCATCCCGAGAGCAGGGTAGAGGACGCAATAAAGCTTACGGAATATTTAAAGAGCATTCACTATATGCCCGAGCAGGTACAGGATTTTTATCCTACGCCGTCAACGAGAGCAACGTGTATGTATTATACCGGCATAGACCCCGACACGCTGCAAGAGGTGTACGTGCCAAAGTCGCCAAAGGAAAAGGCTACGCAAAGGGCGTTACTTCAGTATAGGCTACCGCAAAACCAAGAGCTTATAAAAGAGGCGTACAAATCGTGCGGAAAGTCAAACGAAAGCAAAAAACCTCTGCAGGCAGGCAAGAAAACTGCAAACTTATGGAAAAAATCTTCAAATAAGGTTGCAAAAAATAAAAAATATGGTAAAATAAAATAGTATGGAGGTGGGTTATGAAATGCATGTATTGCGGTCATACCGACAGTAAGGTTATAGACTCCCGCCCGTCGGAGGACGGAACTGCAATTCGCAGGAGGAGAGAGTGTAACAACTGCAACAAGAGATTTACGACCTACGAGACTATTGAAACTACCCCAATACTCGTAATAAAAACCAACGGCAACAGGCAAGCGTTTGATGCAAACAAGCTTAAAAACGGCATAATAAAGTCTTGCGAAAAGCGCCCTGTTCCTATGTATAAAATCGACGAGCTTGTCGAGAATATTCAAAAGAAGATTTATAACTCCCTTGAGCAAGAGGTTTCTTCTAAAAAGATTGGCGAAATGGTCATGGCGGGGTTAAAGGAAATAGACGAGGTTGCATACGTGCGCTTTGCGTCTGTATATCGCTCGTTCAAGGATATATCGACCTTTATGAAGGAGCTTGAAAAATTACAAAAAAACAACGGTGGTAAAAAGAAATGAAAAGGTTTTTAAGTTTTATTTTATGTGTGATTATGCTTGCATCTGCGCTCACTTTAACGGGCTGTAAGGATAAAAATGCCGTAGGCGAGGCTTGGGAGGTTAAGGCTTACGTTACAGACCAAACTCAATCTGCAACGGTAGCTCAGAAGGTTGGCTTTAAGGTGAATAGAAACAGCAGTTCTATCAAAGACGTCTGGATTAACATTCAGGAGATTGACGGTGAAAATATCAAGCTCACCTTCTGCAAATACAAAACCAACAGCGAAATGTCAACCGAGCTTTACGAAAACGGTAGCGTTATGGATAACGGACCGAGAGTAATTACCGCTCAACAGGTAAAGGACGCTAATAAGAGCACAAAGGGCTGGATAAAGGTTAACGCAAGCGATTGGAACCTTTCTAACGACAGTGTTCTGATGATAATCGACGGCAAGGCTATTATAAGAGAAATAGTATTTGTAAACACCAAGGGCGAAAGGCTTAGCGCAAGCATCAACAAGGCTTACGTTGCAGTTGTTGTAAAGGAAAAGGGTCAGGATAAAAAGACTCTTTTAAAGGAATTCTCTTCCTCTGAGCTTGAAGCTTATACCGAAACTGCAGTTTACGGTATTCCAAACTTCCTTTTAGACAATCAAGAGGCATTTGACAGTAAGGATGCTAAATAATCGTTTAACCAAAAATAACGTTTCGGCAGCTGCGTACCGTAGCTGCCGTTTTTATATGGCGTTTATCTAAGCAATATTAGTTGTTGACAAAATGTGGTAATAGTGCTACAATTATAGGTATATTATTGAAACTTTGTTTCAAAAGGTTGTATTTAAGGAGGAAAAATATGAAATCAAGGCTTTTAAAAATATTGATTTTAGTTTTTTGCGTAAGCTTTGCGCTTTTTGCCGTTTCGTGTAGCACGGACAAGCAAGAAACTGCAAAAGAAAGCACGGTTGAATCTGTAGTAGAGAGCGACACCGCGTCCGAAAGTATTATAGAAAGTGGCGTTGAGTCGGGTGAAGAGTCTGAAACAGAGTCGCAAGAGGAATCCGAAACGGTACACGAATGCGACTATACCGAGTTAAAATATAACTCAACACATCACTGGTATGAGTGTAGCTGCGGTGCAAAGGACAGCTCAACCGAGCAAGCGCACGCAGGCGGAACGGCAACCTGTACCCAAAAAGCGGTTTGTACTACGTGTAGCCAGGCTTATGGCAGTACTTTAGCGCATAGCTATACCGAGTTAAAATATAACTCAACACATCACTGGTATGAGTGTACTTGCGGTGCAAAGGACAGCTCAACCGAGCAAGCACACGCAGGTGGCACGGCAACCTGCGAGGAGTTAGCTGTTTGTGACGTTTGCCGTGAAGCCTACGGCACATACGGTAGACATAATATGGTAGAGGGCGAGTGCACCGTTTGTGGCGCAAAAGAAAGTCAAGGCCTTGAATACGAGCTCAATGCAGACCAAACGGGTTATATCGTAGTAGGCATTGGCACGTGCAACGATACTGACCTTATAATACCTACTACTTATCAAGGCAAGCCAGTAACGAGTATTGGAGAAGATGCGTTCGATG
>JAFVQT010000017.1 GCA_017504655.1 Clostridia bacterium
ATAACGTTTATGTGCAACTTACCGTAGCTTTTCGCAGCTTGTCACGTCCTTCTTCGGCGCCATGTACCAAGGCATCCTCCCTACGCTCTTTGTAGCTTATTCTTTTAACTTATTTTCATAAGTCGCTTCGTCAATATATCTCTCTTAGCGTTATTAAAAATTCATCAGACTTTTCGTTCTTAGCAAAATTATTGTATACTATTTGTATTAACCAATTATTTTTAAAGATATTTAAAGTCTTTTTTGCCTTTCTGTACTTTTAAAGTTATTTTAAACTCGTTACTTGACTAATCTCTATTTTTATTTAATAGATATTTTTCATTAACTTTAATTCTATGCAGTTGTCAATCTTCACTGCCTAACGTAAACCGTTAGGTTTAATACCCGCATCGGCGGATATGATTTGTCGCTCTTTTCAGAGCTATCCCTCAAGTGAGAGCCTACATATAATACCACACCCCAAAATGGATGTCAAGTAAAATTTCGTACTTTTTATAAACTTTTTTAAAAATTTTTATGATAATTTTTTATTCTTTAAGCATTGCAGAAAAGTTCTCTTTAAGTTCAGCTAAAACTTTTTCTGCGTGAGCCTTATCTTTTGCCTTTACAGAATAATATATCTTAAGTTTAGGCTCCGTTCCGCTTGGTCTTAAACATATAAACCCACCGCTTAAAAGCTCGTAATAAACGCAGTTTATACCCTTAATTTCTAACTCAGTTATCTCGCCGTCTGCCTTTTTTACGCCTGCAAGATAATCTCTTACACCGCTGACCGTATATATACCGACACTTGAAACATCGGTTTCTCTCATTTTGGCAACTGCAGCATTCATATCGTCCATAGCGTGTAAGCCTGAATACTTGATGCTGTCGGTAGAATCGATAACGTAGCCGTATTTATCGTAAATCTCGCAAAGTCTTGCGTAAACGCCCTTGTTTATATATTGATAGTAGCATACGAGCTCTGCAAAGAGCATGCTTGCAACAACGGCGTCTTTATCCCTCGCGTGAGTACCGCGAAGATAACCGCAGCTCTCCTCAAACCCGAAGATATAAGTCTTTGAATTATCCTCTTCATACTGCTTAATCTTTTCGCCTATAAACTTAAAGCCAACCGGCGTTTCAACAAGCTCTACACCGTAGTTTTGGCAAAGAAGCTTTGCCATACCCGTAGAAACGAAGCTCTTTACAACCACACCGTTTTCGGGAAGGGTACCCTCTGCTTTGAGCCTTAACAATATGTAGTCAAGAAGTAAAATACCCACTTGATTGCCCGAAAGAGCAACGAACTCGCCCTTATCGTCACGTATGGCAACACCAAGACGGTCACAGTCCGGGTCAGTACCGAAAACGACGTCTGCCTTGATTTTATTTGCAAGCTCTATACCCATAGAAAGGGTTTCTTTAAACTCGGGGTTTGGAACCTCTACCGTAGAAAACTCGGTGTCCGGCATAGCCTGATCTTCAACCAAGGTCGCCTTGATTTTAAGCTTTTTCAAAATGCTCGTTACGGGAACATAACCACTGCCGTGAACGGGAGTGTATACGATTTTAATCTTCTTTCCTACGGCCTTTACTGCCTTTTTAGAAAGAGTCAGTTTGATAAGCTCGTTATAATAGCTTTTTTCAAGCTTTTTGCCTATAACCGACAAAAGCACGGGGTTTTTCCCCGACTTAATATTTTCAATTTCAATTTCTTTTACTGAAAAATAGTCTGTAATTGCAGTGATATACTTAACAACCTCTTCGGTTGCCTCGGGCGACATTTGAGCGCCGTCTTCACCGTAAACCTTATAGCCGTTATATTCCTTTGGGTTGTGGCTTGCTGTAATCATAATACCTGCAAACGCCTTGAGCTCTCTTACAGCATAAGAAAGCATTGGAACAGGACGTGGCTCGGGATAAATATATACCTTTATATCGTTGTGAAGTAAAACGCCTGCAGCCGTTTTTGCAAAAAGCTCGGAATTCCTTCTCGTATCATAAGAAATCGCAACGCCTCTTTTCATAGCCTGCGCTCCGTTTGCCTTTATAAACTCTGCCAAGCCTTGAGTTGCTCTTCTTACTGTATAAACGTTCATTTTGTTTGTGCCGTAGCCTATTATACCTCTCATGCCTGCTGTGCCGAACTCAAGCTCTGCGCCAAATGAATATTCTATCTCCTTTTCGTCGCCTTTTATAGCGGTAAGCTCCGCTAAACCGTCTGCGCGAAGATAAGGGCTGGTAATCCAATTTTCATAATTTACTCTATAATCCATACTTCCCTCCACTTATATTTTGTGGTTTTAGAGATTGCTCTCCTACTCATTATATAATATAAATGCAAAAAAGTCAAAATATATTCAAAATTTCTTTAAATTTTAAAATAAGTGTTTACTTTTAGCCGTTTTAATGCTAAAATATATTCAACATAATTCTTTTGGAGGGCAAATGAAACCCGTAATAAGTATAATTACACCCGTTTACAACGAACACGAATGCTTACCTACTTTTTTTAAACGTGTAATTCCTATAATGGAAAAAATAGGCTTACCGTTTGAAATAATAGCTGTAAACGACGGTAGTAAGGATGACAGTGCAGACATTTTAAAGGCTCAATGCGAAAAGGACAAGCGTTGCAAGGCAATTAATTTTTCAAGAAACTTCGGTCAGCAGGCAGCTTTTTTATGCGGACTTAAAAACAGCTCCGGCGATTGCGCAATTCTGATAGATGCCGACCTTCAGGACCCACCCGAATTATTCCCTGAAATGATAGCAAAATGGAAAGAGGGCTACGACGTCGTTCACGGAATAAGAAAGGTGAGAAAAGGCGAATCGTTCTTTAAAAAATTTACCTCTTCTCTGTTTATAAAGCTCTTGACAAAAAGCTCGGGGCTTGACATACCCGCAAACTCGGGAGAATTTAAGCTCTACGACAGAAAGGTAATAGACACAATTTGCGCTTTACCTGAGAGAAGCCGTTATTTAAGAGTACAGATAGCATGGGTCGGCTTTAAGCAGACCTCGGTTGAATTTGACCGTGAAGAAAGAACGGAGGGCAAAACCAAATTCACCCTTAAAAAAATGCTTAAAACGGCTGAGGCTGGCATTGTGCCTTACAGTCCAAAGGTTTTAAAGCTCTCGGGCAAATTGGGTGTTTTAGGCGGAATATTATCCATCCTTGCTTTTGCAACGTTTACTGTCTTAGCTTGCGTTGGCATAGCGCTTCCGCTTACCGCATGGCTCTTCCCTACGGTTGCACTTGCAACCTCCGTAATCTTAGTATCTAACGGTATTACCGACCTATACGTAGGTTATTTATACGAGGACGTAAAGGGCCGTCCCGTTTACGTAGAAAGAGATAAGCTTAATTTTGAGGACTGATATGGTAAACATCGGCAACGAGTGGGATGCAATTTTAAAGCCTCTTTTTGAAGACGAACGGTATTTGCAAATTCGCAGGTTTTTAATATCGGAATACAGCCAAAGGGAAATTTACCCCCCGATGCACGACATATTCAACGCATTTAAAATGACGCCGTATAACTCTGTTAAAGCAGTGATATTGGGGCAAGACCCTTACCACGAGCCAAACCAAGCCCACGGACTTTGCTTTTCGGTAAAAGAAGGCGTTAAGCTTCCACCGTCACTCATAAACATTTATAAGGAAATTAAAGGTGATTTAGGCATAACCGAGCCTATGCAGGGCGACTTAACAAAGTGGGCTAAAGAAGGCATACTTCTTTTAAACACTACTCTAACCGTAAGGCGCGCCCAAGCAAACTCGCACAGCAAATGCGGTTGGACGTGGTTTACCGACGAGGTAATAAAGCTTCTTTCAAAACGCGAAGAGCCCATTGTTTTTATACTTTGGGGTGGCAACGCGAGGAGCAAAAAAAGCCTGATAGATAAATCTAAACACTTTATAATAGAAAGCGCGCATCCAAGCCCGCTGTCTGCATATAACGGATTTTTCGGCAGTAAGCCGTTTTCTAAAACAAACGGATTTTTAAAATCAATAGGCAAAGAGCCTATAAATTGGGATTTAAACTAAATAAAAAGCTAACACCCGTCGCGAAATATGCGTCGGGCGTTTTTCGTTAGGTTATTTTATCTTTTAAAATATCTTCTTAAATTTCTTTAACAAATCTTTATATGAGCCTATATAAAATTTGGTTTCGCCTCTTTGAGTAACGACTAATCTTATTTTAGTTTTGTAATATCCGTTTTCATCTGCAACGTTATTACTCTCAACCTCTACATACCGACAGTAAGCCAATACGCAGTGTTTGCCGTTTATCAAATTTCTTTTTATTTTTGCAATATTAGAATAATATACGCTATATTTAACCACTTCAAACTCCGTAGGGAATTCTGTACCGTTTAACCTTTCGTAATCAAAAGTCATTAATCCTTCGCCTGCCGTAGGTAGTGAGCCGAATATTTTCATCGACTCGGAATCTTGAGGCGTTACCGTTAAATATTTTTCTCCGACGTTTTGTAAAATGTAATTTTTTACGTATTGAACATAATCGGTTGACAGCGATTCTGTAGTATAGCAAACGTATTCATACAAACCGCGCTTATCCTTTGTTTGCCTACCGTTTTTCTCTATATTGCTTATATGACACTCATACTCTTCCAAAACCACACCTTGCGGTTTTTGCAAATCTTCAAGCCAAAAAAGTTCCATAACAGGCTCATCAAAAACGTTGCCTTGTATAACGTTAGGCTTTCTTACAAAATGCAAGTAACATTTAATACCAACAACTCCACTAACAACTATTACAATTGAAAGAACAACACTTATAACTGCTACTTTATGGCGACGCAAAAAAAGCCAAACGTTTTTTAATGCGTTTACAATACCTTTGCCTATCGACACGAAAAAATCTTTGACTTTACTTATAAAATTTTTAAAAGCAAAGCCTTTCATAATCTCACCTCATAAAATTTAGTAAATTTATATTTTTATTATAGTAAAAAGAAAACGGTTTGTCAATACCCAACAACTAAAAATCAACGCCCGATGCGATTTTATTTCGCATCGGGCGTTTTACTTTTCTTCAATATTTTCTAACCTATAGCTTATTCTGTTTTTTGATACTCGTAAACCTGCGAAATATACTTTTCGCCTGTTTGCTCGTTTACGTTAAACACAAGCACGTACGCGCTATTTTTAAGATTATCTGTAACTAAGCAAATTTCTACGTTTAATTCGCTTGGCGCAGAAACTTTTATTGGCACGCAATACTTAAGCGTTTTTGCCTTTTCTAAGCTAAATTCTTCAGTTTTATTAAACCCATCGTAAGAATCTAACCACATATCTTCGGTTATTTGAAACATTTCTTCAACGTCTGCAACCGTGCCGTAAAAAGTAAACCTATCTTCGTAACCTACCGTGTTTTCTATTGTAACCACAATTGAGTTAGTTTCCTTGAACTCTCCGGGTAACAAACCCATTTCGCATGTTACAACGTCTAACCTTCCGTTGAAAATTGGCTCTTGCTCTGAGCAAGAGCTATTCAACCGATACTTTCCGTCAGGCAATTTAATATAATCACCTGAGATTTGGCGCCAAAGCTCATCACTTGGAAGCTCGTGAATTAAACTCTTGTCTGCAATTCTGCAATAAGGATATACATTGTTTGAGCAACTGTTCCAAAGATGGTTAGCGTGAATAATTGCTATTTGTTTAGACGCTTCAAAGCTAAACATCTTACTATTTTCGTGCTGTGAACAATATTTAAACTCATTACCATCCCAAACAAATAAACTAGGCCAACCTAGCCCAAATATTCTAAAATCCCCAAGATACATAGAAGCGCTAGCGCCAAAAGAGTTTGTTGCATAAAAAACGTGTTTACCTTCAATCTCACCGTAGTAGCAACAATCATATCTCCACTCGCTTCCTTTATAGGCGCTTATCTCCGCTCTAACCTCCTCGTCTAAAACAAAATAGTAAGGAGATTCCTCTATTTTTATGAGATTATCAAACTCTATAGAAGAAGTAGACTCTTCCTCGCTTGAAGAAATAGACTCTTCCTCGCTTGAAGAAGTAGACTCTTCCTCGCTTGAAGAAATAGACTCTTCTTCACTTTCGTTAGTCACCGTTATAGTACAGCTTGCGCTAAGGAGCAAAATAAAACATATCAGATAACAAAATAACCTCTTTTTCATATGGCAAACTCCTTACTTTTAATATACTTATATTTTATACAAAAAATATAAATTGTCAACACTCTTTTGCTAAATTTTAGCAATTTATAAAACTCAAGCAATAACGCCCGACGTAATTTTTGCGTCGAGCGTTTTGTATTACTCTAAAATAAAGGTTTGGGTTGAAAGATGCTCGTTTTTAGCTTTTATTTCTATCTGACTACCCTTTTGCTCAAATTTAGCCAAAACTCTTCTACCACTTTTACGGCTTAATTTATAAATCTTAGTAAACTCTACGTTGCAAAGCTCTAAATTAGTTACGCTAAAATCTTCTTCGGTGCTGTTTACTACGATTAAAACCCTTCTTCTCTTTTGCTTGTATAAAAACGCGTATACGCCTGCGTGATTTGTCAAAACAACGCCGGTATTTGCCTTAATTATAAATCGCTTTAACAAGGTTGTACGAAGGTCGTGATACTGCTCTAAGTGCATATTGTCCATAATATAAGGTATAACGTAATAGCTTTCGCCTTGCATTATGCCAACACCCATTTTATTACCTAAATAATCGTATACGTAAGACTTAGCGCCACTTTCGTCTTTATAGTTAATTCTTACGTAATTTCCTGCCTTACCAAAAGCTGTTACCCTATAACCCGACTTTCCGTTTATTAAAATACCGCCCAAAACTTGCTCATAGCTATGCACGTCACACTCCGCATAGAGAATTTCACTACCCGTTGCACCAACAAGATGACCTAAGCCCCTTTCTAATAAAATTCGAACTGCGCCTGCGTCTACTATAACGAAATTATCCTTAAACAAGCTTTCAAGCTGAGGCTTAGTAAAGTTATACGCGTTACCACCGCCTAAGGCGACAACCTTGCCATTAAAGCTCTTTTTAGTAGAAACCTTGGTGGAAATACCCAAAGAGGTTAAATAAGCGTTAAAATGCGATTCGTCAGGGAATAAATCTGCGAAATTATTTATTTTAGCGTTGCGCTTATAAACCGTTTTTTCGTCGATAGGAAGAATAACCCCCTCTAACTGGTTATACTGCAAATTGAGGCTTAAAACACCGTTTAAGTAAGGGGTAATTTCTTTTATTGCCTCGCCGTATTTAAAGCTGTTTACAACGCCGTTTCCTACGAAATCGTAAATATCGTAGGTCATGCCCTCTATGCAAAGAGGAATAGCCGATTCAAGCTGAAACTGTAAAAATTTAGCCTCCTTTGCAAATGTGCTAAACGCTCCGTTTTCAAGCTCCGGATAAATTGCCGTTTTGTTTGGAATAAGTGCTCTGCAGTGGAAAGGAAGACGGCTAAATAAATGATAATATTGCTTTGCCGATATTTCACCGTAGCAAGGCAAATGCAATCTGTTTATCATTTTACCACCACTGGCAAAGCCTTTATGTAAGCCGTGCCAATCTCTACCCTCTAAAGAATGCCAATCGTGTGCAGAGGTCATAAAGCCTATTTTAGTGCCAAGCCCTAAGCCTTTAACGTGATTGCCTATTTCGGTAGCTAAATTTACCATACACTCGCGACTTACGTCAAGCCATGCCTTTCTAACTCTCTTTTCAGGATTTTTTCTAAAAAGCTTATCGGCAAACTCTTCTCTTGTATAATTAGTGCCTAATTTTTCATTATAAAGCCTCATATGTTCGTCGCAAAAGCATCCACCGAAATGCAAATGCCCGTGATTGTGCAATCGAAAATCATCCTCTACCCAGATGGTATCAGGCTCTAATTCAGTTATTAAATAAGTGTAAAAATCTAAAAAATATTTTTTCCAGTTTTCGCAAAGGGGACAAGCCACAATATCCGCCTTGTTGCCGTCAAAATCTACCATAGTGTTGAAATTTTGACCTTCTTTAAGCGTACGCTTTCTATCTAAATGACCCAATTCCGTCCAAGGATTAAGGCTTACCGAAATACCCTTTTCGCTAAACGCCCTTTTAGCCTTTTTAAGAGTTTCTATCCAAGGCTTTGCCTCTTCAACGGTCATATGCCCAACGAAATATTCCTCTGCGTTTATAAAAAGCATAACATTATCAAAGCCGTATTTTACGCAATAGTCTACGACCTCGCTAATGCGCTCGTCCTCATAATGATTTGGAAAAAACTGTATTCTTAAACAATGCGTAAACCTTTTAGACATATTGTTTATCACCCTCCACCGTATCTTTTGATTTTAGGTCGTATCTAAACGACCCCACGAATATACTCAATCAAAACTATTTTAGCACTCTTTTTTAATTATTTCAATAATTAAAGTAAAATTTGCGTATGGTTTTTATACAAAAAACTATTACAATTGAAAGAACAACACTTATATCTGCTACTTTATGGCGACGCATAAAAAGCCAAACATTTTTAAATGCGTTTACAACACCTTTGCCTATCGACACGAAAAAGTCTTTAACCTTACGCATAAAGTTGTTAAATGCAAAACTTTTCATATTTTCTCCTATAAATTAGTTAAATTATACTTATATTTTATCAAAAAAAACAAAATGTCAATACCCTTTTACTAAACTTTTA